>NZ_JBHXQZ010000024.1:0-45172 GCF_042717095.1 Streptomyces sp. NPDC058632
CGTCCGAATCTCCGTCCGGCACCGCGTCCGGCTCCCCCTCACCACCGTCCTCCCCCCCCCCCCCCGCGGCGGGCCCCCCCCCCCCCCCCCGACGCCGGGCGGGGACCGCCGCGGCAGCTCCTTCGGAGCACGCGCGCAGCGCGCGTGCCGTGCACACGATTCCGCAGACCATGGGCCCAGTCTCGGACGGTACGTCTGCGGAAATCCCTAGTGTGTGGGCGGCCGGTGGCCGGGGCTGCCGAGCGTGCCGCCGCCGGAGGGCCGGGCGGGGCCTACCAGCCGTCGGCGGCGGCCACCAGCCGGCTGTAGTCACGCTCGCGTGAGGCCTGGCGCAGGTCGGACTCGACCATCATGCGCATCAGCTGCTCGAAATCGACCTCGGGCTCCCAGCCCAGTTCCTTGCGGGCGTTGGTCACATCGGCACACAGCGTCTCGACCTCGGCGGGCCGCACCAGGCCGGGATCGACCACGACGTGATCACGCCAGTCCAGGCCCACGTGCTCGAAGGCGATGCGTGCCGCGTCCCGCACGGTGTGCATCCGCCCCGTGCCCACGACGTAGTCGCCGGGCTCCTCCTGCTGGAGCATCAGGTGCATGGCACGCACGTAGTCACCGGCATAGCCCCAGTCGCGCTCGGCGTCCAGATTGCCGAGGCTGACCTTGTCCATCATGCCCAGTTTGATCTGGGCGACGGCCAGGGTGATCTTCCGGGTCACGAACTCGGCGCCACGGCGCGGGGACTCGTGGTTGAAGAGGATTCCGGAAACGCCGTACATCCCGAACGACTCACGGTAGTTGCGGGTGATGTAGTGACCGAAGGTCTTGGCCACGCCGTACGGGCTGCGCGGGTGGAACCGGGTCGTCTCGCTCTGCGGGCTCTCGGCGACCTGGCCGAACATCTCCGAGGAGGACGCCTGATAGAAGCGCATCTGGCCCCGGGGGCCGCCACCGGAGGACTTGCTGAGTCCGCTGACCATACGGATGGCTTCGAGCATGCGCAGGACACCGGTGCCGTTGACCTCGGTGACCAGTTCCGGCTGCTGCCAGGACATGGGGACGAAGGAGATGGCTCCCAGGTTGTAGACCTCGTCGGGCTGGACCAGGTCGACCGCGGAGACCAGACTTCCCTGGTCCATCAGGTCGCCGTCCACGAAGGACAGACCGGGGATCAGCTCGGCGATCCGGTCCCTTCGCGGATTGGCCTGGCCACGGCAGAGCCCCCATACCCGGTACCCCTGACTCAGCAGGTGTTCCGCCAGGTACGAGCCGTCCTGTCCGGTGATTCCGGTGATCAGTGCGCGCTTGGACATCTTCTCTCTTTCCACCGCCACGGAGAGGACAGGTCGGCGGGAGTCCGTACCGCGCCCGCGGACCGGAAGCGGCGGTATTCGACGCGAGACGCGCACTCTCCGGCGCACCGACCGGAAGGTCGGTCCTGCCGGATCCCGAGACGCACAGCCTGCGCTGACTCACGAGCCGTCCTCGTGACGGCCATGCAAGCACCGAAACGGCTAAGGAATTTCCGAGTCTTCCGGCGACGAGCCGGCCCGGGGGGCGGGCCTCGCCCGGCTGCCTGTGGTCCGACTGGTCCCGCAGCCTCGCGGACCCCGACGGAGTACGTCCTGGTCGGGGCCTTCCGCGTCGACGAGGCGGGGGCCGCCCCTGTGCGGTCCGAGCATCTCAGGGTTGCGCAGCGGACCCTGCCGCCCCGCCCGGCCGCGACGCCTCGCGTCGTGAACGCCACGGTTGCGCGGGACGACTGGTGCCTGCTGGGCGGGACGAGCCTCCCCGAGGGGAAGTGACGCACCGCCCGTGAGGCAGACCTCCATCGGGGTTCTGCGGTTGCCGAGGCCGGCCGCCCGGGACGGCGCCCGCGCGGTGGGTGCCGCCCCCGGCCCCCTGGGTCCGGGCGATTCGGATCGCTCAGCGGCCGCGCAGGGGGATCCTCAGGTCCGTGACGACGGGGCGGTGGTCCGATGCCTCCGTCGGCACAGCTTCGGCACCGGTCACGGTGATGTCGCGGGAGACGGTCACCAGGTCGATGCGCTTGGCCGGGTCGGCCGCCGGGTACGTCCCACCGCCGGCCGGGTCGGCGTCCCGCAGCTTCTGCCACAGCGGCGCCAGTTCCGGAGCCGTCGCCCCGGCGTTGAAGTCTCCGACCAGGATCTTCGGTCCGCGGTCGGCGGCCAGCACCTCGAGCATGTCCGCCACCTGGGCCTCTCGGACCGATGGGTCGGCCCGGTGGTCCAGGTGCGTGCTGTAAACGTGTACATGCGCGCCCTTGACGTCGACCGTCACTTCGGCGAAGCCGGGCGCGGGAGCCGGCACCGGATCGGACGTCTGGGTGGAGAGCCGGGTGATCTCGTGGTTCTCGGCCCCGAGCACCGGGTAACGGCTCAGCACGGCGACACCGTACTGCCGGCGCTCCCCGCCCCCGGCGGCCGGGTCCAGGTCGTAAACGGGTGCGAAGAACACCCTCATGCCCAGCTTCTCGGCCAGTGCACGCGCCTCGTCGACGAAGTCGCTCCGGGCACCCCAGTGCACGTCGACCTCCTGGAGACCGACCACGTCGGCGTCCAGGTCACGTACAGCCTGCGCGGTGCGGTCGAGGTCGAGGATCCCGTCCTGGCCGGCACCGGCGTGGATGTTGAAGGTCGCCACCCGCAGCGGCGCCCCCGGGGCGGGTGCCCCGGGGGCGCCGGCACCCGTGGCTGTCGCCGGTGCTGCCGGGGCGAGCACGACGACGGCGGCGGCGAGCAGGGCGGTCGTACGGACGATACGGGCGGAGCGCGGGAAACTCGGCTTCATTCCTTCTCCAGGGATCCGGTAGAGGTCGGGACCGCGGCAAAGCAGACGTCAGGGCTCGTACCGAGCAGGAACAGCGGCGCGGCCAAAGGGACGACATCCGGGAACGATCGGGAAGGCGCGTCCGACGGGATGGAGCGGACGGGGTTCGGCTGCCGCGGCGGATCAGCTGATGCCACGTCACCATCTGTATCAGGTGTCCTGGTCCCTCAGCCGGATCACCGGGTTCCTCTCCCCCGCCGCGATGTCGGGGCCCGGGTGTGTCGTTTACCGGATCCGTTCGTCGGACCGCCGGTGGCATCGGAGGAGACGTGAGGGCGGCGGGCAGGGCGTCCGCCGGAAGGGCGGGGAGCGTTCGGCCGTCGAAGCCGGTGGTCGTCGTCGCGGCCGGCGGCTAGTTGAGCACCGCTTCCTCGACCCCGTCGAGAACCGCTTCGAGGAGCGGTCCCAGACCGGCGTCCGCCACGGAAGCGTCCGCGCCCGGTCGTGTGCCGAAGACGACGGCGCAGTCACCGCTGCCGTGGTTGTATGGCTGCAGGCAGCGCCCGGGCGGGCGAGGGCGAACACCGCACGCCGTGCGACGCGGGTGAGCTGCCGGGCGTCCAGGGGTGCGTCCGTGGCCACCACGGTCATGCCCCCAGGCCCTGCCGTGGCGACCCGCCTCCCCGTTCCTCGCGAACACGCGAGGGGCGTGTCGCGCCCGTACCTGCGCTCACGTCCGCGCCGGTACCGGTCGCCGGAGGAGGTAGACGGCAGCGGTCACGACCAGGAGGGCCATGCAGGCGATGAACACCAGGCCCGCGCCCTCCAGGCCGATCGGGCCCGTCAGTACTCCCACACCGATCACCGGCACCGAGATGCCCGCGTAGGCCACGACGAACAGCGTCGAGATCACTGCCGCCCGTTCGCCCGCCGGAGACACCCCGGCCACCGCGGCCAGCGCCCCGCGGAAGGCCAGCCCCTGCCCGGCGCCGCCGACGAGCGCGCTCAGCACCACCAACGAAAGCAGGTCCCAGTGCAACGCGCCCGCGAGCAGTGCCAGACCGGCGAGGAGCCCGGCACATCCCCAGGGCAGCGACCGCGCCGGACCGACCCGGCCGACGGCCAGTTGGCCGGCTGTCGAGGCGAAGAAGGCCAGCGCGACGACCAGGCCGCTCACGGCGCGGTTGTGCACGTCCAGGAACTCGGCGAGAAACGCCGGACTGACCGACGTGAAGACCCCGAACAGCGCGAAGCCCACGAACGAGGCGGTCGCCGCCGGACCGAACACCGCCCGCACCTGAGGGGGCACTCCGGGCCGTCGCGGACGTGCGGTGCTCAGCGGCCGCCGTTCACGTACCGTCTCCGGAAGCCGGAGCAGGACAACTGCCGAGCAGGCCACCAGGGCCAGGTGCGCGGCGAACGGCAGGTACAGCGGCCAGGGCGCGTACTGCGACAGCACTCCCGCGAGCAGCGGACCGCATCCCAGCCCGCCCATGTTGGCGGCGGTCGCGACGAACGTGGCACGAGAGGCGCCGCCATGGGGTGCCAGTTCCATGACGTACGCCGTGGCGGCCCCGGTGAACAGGCCGGCGGACAGTCCCGACACCAGCCGCCCCGCGTACAGCCATCCCAGATCGGTGGCGCACAGGAAGCAAAGGGCGCTCAGGGCCGCGAACCCCAGGCCCCACAGCAGCACCGGTCGCCTGCCCACCGTGTCCGAGACGTTGCCCGCCAGCAGCAGGACACCGATGACGCCGAATGCGTACACGGCGTACACGACGGTGACGGTCAGCTCGGAGAACCCGAACTTCTCCTGGTAGAGGCCGTAGAGGGGGGTCGGCAGCGTGGTGCCGATCATGCATACGGCGAACAGCGCACCGCCGAGTACACACGCGCGCCACCTCCGGCGATCACCGACCATGCCGCCGACGGTAGCCCCGTCCGTGCCGCGGTTGCGCCCGGCACGCCAAGCGCCCGGCGGAAGCCGGAAAGCGACCGGGCGCTGCCCTCACCCCGTGTCATGGGGGAAGCCGCGCGGTACCCGTAGGTGCGGGTACTCATGTGCCGGAAGGCGTCGGCACGTGAAGCTGGCGAGCAGGGATTCCCGTGTCGAAAGGCCGACCATGCTCAGCCGTGCTGCCGCTGCCCTGCTGCCCTTCTTCGGGCACCTCACCGTCACCCGCGAGGCGGACGGACCGCACCCCGTGGGCAGTGTCTTCGTCGCCAACCACGACTCGTTGGCCGACCCGGCGGTCGTCCTGGCCGCCCTGCGGTCCGTGGGCGTGCGGCCGGCGGTCCTGGCGACGGCGGGTCTCTGGCGCGTGCCGGTGCTGGGCCGGTCGCTGTCCAAGGAGGGGCACATTCCCGTCCGCCGGGGGTCGGCGCGGGCGGCGGAGGCCCTCGCGGCCGCGGCCGAGGTGCTCGGGGCGGGACGTCATGTACTCATCTACGCCGAAGGCGGTCTCCCCCTGCGCCAGGACGCGAAATGTGCCGCGCCTCTGCCCTTCCGCACCGGTCTCGCGCGGCTCGTGGCCGCGACCGGTGCGCCGGTGGTTCCCGTCGGCCAGGCGGGGGCCCGGCGTCTCTGTTCGGGAACGGCCGCGAAGCAACTGGCCGGTGTGCTCACCGCCCCGGTCCGCCGTCCCCGATTCCACGTGCACATCGGCAGTCCGGTGCGTCTGCCGGCGGAGACGGCGCGCGGTACGTCGATTGCGCATGGTGCGGTCAGCGCCGCCTGGCGGCGAGCGGCACACGCCGTCGGTGAACCGCCCCGCGGGCCCGGGAACCATTGAGGGTGGCGGAATCCCTCCGCGCGGAGCCTCGATCCCGAAGTTCTCACGTGTGCCGAACGCCCGTCGGTGGAAACCGATCGTCGCGGCGGCGGCGTCGACCACGATGTGCGCGACCACGACACAGTGATCGCTTCACCACCTGGCTGACGCCCGGCGCACTGCGATCGGCCCCGGCAGCGACCGGGGATCTCGATGTGGCACCGCAGCGCGCCGCTCACCGATACCCAGGGCATCGGACGAACGCGGTGACGGTGCCGCCACCCCCACTCCACAGCCAAGCCCTTCACCGAACTCATTCCGAAGTGATCAGTAAGGCGGTTTCGAGTGGGTCACTCGAAACCGCCGTCCTTCGAGCACGCACTTTTGCCTCGCTCTGCCACTTCCGACGGGCGTCGCAGTTGAGGTGGTGTGCGTCGCCGACCGGCCGGTGATGTGACCGGTGCTCAGGTGGTCCCGCCCTCGATGACCCGGAAACGCACCTCGGTACGGTCCTCCCCGGCTTTCCCTGCGTCCAGGTGGCGGAGGATCGCTTGGATGGTCTCCTCGGTGACCGTGGAGGTGTCGTACTCCATCGTCGTGAGCGGCGGGGTGGTGAGGCGGGACAGGGGAGTGTGGTCCATACCGATCAGCGCCAGGTCGTGCGGCGCCCGCCAGTTGCGGAGCGATGCCGCGTGCAGCAGTGCGGTGGCGACGTCGTCGTTGTAACAGCCGACGGCGAAGCCCGGTTCACCAAGCTGGTCCAATGCGGCTACGGCGTCTTCGACGTTGACCCCGAGCGCGAGAATCCGTGGTCCGTCGACACCGTGAGCCCGGCATTCGGCCAAGAACGCGCGTTCGCGCGCGCCGCCGAAGGGGTCGCTGCGCGCATCGTGCAAATGGGCATAGGCGAGGCACCGGTAGCCGCGGTCGATCAGGTGGCCGGCCTGCAGCGTGCCGATCTCGGCATTGGCGTCCCGGCTTGACGAGCTCCCCGGGTCGATGGCTTCGACACCTCGGCTCTCGAGCAGCCGTCTGTCCTCGTCGGAGAACGGGGTGAGGGACAGCACCACCCGGGGTTTCAACCTGATGATGACGCTCTCCAGCGATGTCACGGTGTGCGTCGCGAGTCGCAGAACCAGGGTGAGCCCCCGCCGGGACAACTCGTCGGTCAGCGCACTGTAGATGTCCTGAAGGTTCCCTCCGAAGGTCGTGTCGGGGATGAGCGCGATGACGATATCGCTTGATCCTTTGGCCAGGGCCCGGCCCGCGGCGGACGGCTCGTAGCCGAGTTCGGCGATCGCCCGATGCACCCGCGCGCGCGTTTCGGCCGTGAAGTGATCTGCGCGACCGTTCAGGATCTGGCTGACGGTGGACCTCGAAACGCCGGCCCGCTCGGCGACGTCCTGACTCTTTACGACCACCGCTGCCCCCGTTCCCTCGTCTCCGATGCCACTGTAACGCGGATTGACGCGCGACACCTCGCATCGAACAAGCCATTGACGCGCGTCACCAACCGATGCTTAGTTATTGACGCGCGTTAACGCCGCAACAACACGACGTAACCAGGAGTCCTCCATGGCGATCTCCGCCTTCAATGACGAGTGGGCCTTCCGCACGAAGGTGAGCGCCTTCGCGGAGCTCGGCGGCGCGAGTGGTGACTGGACGGCTGTGACGCTCCCGCACGACGCGCTGATCGGCGTGCCGAGGCGGGCGGATGCGCCTGCCGGCGCCGCGGCCGGGTATTTTCCCGGCGGCGCGTTCGAGTACCGGAAGGACCTCTTCGTCGAGGAGTCCGATCGCGGCCGGTGCTTCTTCCTCGAGTTCGACGGGGTCTACCGGGGCGCGATGGTGTACGTCAACGGGGCCCTGGCGGGCCAGGACGCCTTCGGATACTCCCGTTTCACGGTACGGATCGACCCCTACCTCCGCTTCGGGGAGGTCAATGAGATCAGGGTCGACTGCCGTGCGCACCAGGACAGCCGTTGGTACACGGGTGCGGGTATCCACCGCGACGTACGCCTGATCGTGAAGGAACCGGTCCACATCGCCGTCGACGGCGTGCGGATCAGCACGCCCGACATCGAGCCCGGTCAGGCGGTTGTGGAAATCACGGCCGAGGTGCTGAACACCTCTGCCGTGACCACGACCGTCGAGCTGGCTTCAGCCGTGGACGAAGAGGGCTCGGCGGAGGTGGCCCGCGAGCGGTGCCCGGTCACGCTGCTGCCCGGTGAGCGGGCGATCGTCCGGAACAGGCTGTACGTCGCGGACCCGGCGCTGTGGAGCGTGGAGACCCCGTCTCTGTATACGGCCAGGCTTCAACTCCGGGACGGAGACCGTGTGCTCGACGATCACGTGAGCGAGTTCGGTATCCGCCGTCTGCAGTTCGACCCCTCTCATGGCCTGCGGATCAACGGCCGCACGGTCAAGCTCCGCGGTGCGTGCCTGCATCACGACAACGGCCCCCTCGGCGCGGCGGCCATCGAGCGGGCCGAGGAGCGCCGGGTCGAGTTGCTGAAGGCGGCGGGCTTCAACGCGATCAGGAGTTCCCACAACCCCGCCGGCTCCGCGCTGCTCAAGGCGTGCGACCGGCTCGGCATGCTGGTCATGGACGAAACCTTCGACGTCTGGACCGTCGGTAAGACCGACTTCGACTACGCCGGCGATTTCCGCGAGTGGTGGGAACGCGACGTGGCGGCCCTCGTCGCGAAGGACTTCAACCACCCGAGCGTCATTCTCTACTCGATCGGGAACGAGATCCCGGAGACCGGCACCCGGTTCGGCGGTGTGTGGAGCCGTCGGCTCGCCGAGAAGATCCGCTCCCTCGATGACACCCGCCTTATCACCAACGGCATCAACGGATTCGTGTCGGTGCTCGACACGGTCGTCGCCGCGACACGGCAGATGGCATCGGCACAGCCGCCGAGCGGCGGGGTCAACGGCATGATGGCGCAGGTCGGAGCGATGATGAACCAGATCGCGTCCTCCGAGGAAGTGACCAGGCGAACCGAGGAGTGCTTCTCCGTTCTCGATGTCGCGGGCCTGAACTACGGCGACGGCCGCTACGAGCTCGACCGCCACCGGTTCCCCAACCGGGTGATCGTCGGAACGGAGACCTTCCCGTCCCGCATCGCGCACAACTGGTCACTCGTCATGTCGAACCCTCACGTCATCGGTGACTTCACCTGGACGGGCTGGGACTACCTGGGCGAGGCCGGTCTCGGCTCCGTCGGACACGGCGATCCGGACTCGCGGGCGGCGTCGGCCGCTCAGCCCTATCCGTGGCTCGCCGCGTGGTGCGGCGACTTCGACATCACCGGTCAGCGTCGGCCGGCGTCGTACTACCGGGAGATCGTGTTCGGGCTCCGGTCTACGCCGTACATCGCCGTGCGACGTCCCCAGCACCACGGGAAGACCGTGTTGGCCACCCCGTGGTCCTGGAGCGACGCGATCGCCGGCTGGACATGGGAGGGCTTCGAAGGGAAGCCGATCGGCGTCGAGGTGTACAGCGACGCCGACGAGATCGAACTGCTGTTGAACGGGGCCAGCGCGGGCCGGATGCCGACCGGGCCTGGTCATGAGTTCCGCGCCGACTTCGAGCTCGTCTACACGCCCGGGGAACTGGTCGCGGTCGCCTACTCGGACGGCCGGGAACAAGGACGCACCACGCTGGTCACCGCGGACGACGCCCTCGTGCTCGACGTCCGGGCGGACCGTGCCCGCCTTCGTGCCGACAGCGGCGACCTGGCCTTCGTGGACATCGCTCTCACCGACGGCAAGGGCAACGTGCACCCGGGGCGGGACCGGCCCGTGACCGTCACCGTGGAGGGCGCCGGTGTACTGCAGGCGCTCGGCAGCGCCGATCCCGCCTCGAAGGAGAACTTCTCCGGGCCGAGCAGGCGGACCTTCGACGGTCGTGCGCTGTCAGTGATCCGTCCCGTCGGGACCGGGGACATCACGGTCACCGTCCACGCCGAAGGGTGTGAACCGGCCCGGCTCGTGCTGCGGGCGGGCGCCCTCGAAGCCGCCGGCCCTCAAGCGCTCGTGCGCTGACCCGGCCGGCCGCAAGGTCTCACAGATTCCTGGACGAAGGAGTCCTCATGAACGAAAACCCACCGATCCCAGAGGTCGGTCCCGCCATACATGCTCCCGTGCCGACGCAAACCCTGAGCGAGCAGGACCCGGCCACCGCGGCAACACCCGGTGACGACCTCCCGAAGGTGAGTTCCCGCTACATCTGGTTGCTCCTGCTCGCGTTGTTCGGCACGTACATCGCGTTCGTCACACCCATCGCCATCTCACTGGCCATCCGGGTCAAGGCACTCGCACCGGACAACGAGGAGTACCTCGGTTACGTGATCGGCGCCGCGGCGGCGGTCTCCCTCGTTTCCGGACCGGTCGCCGGTATCCTCAGCGACCGCACCCGTACTCGCCTCGGCCGACGTCGACCATGGCTCATCGCCGGCTCCGTCCTCGGCTCGGTGGGGCTGCTCGGCATCGCCGTCGCGCCCAATGTCCTCACCGTCGCGGTGGGGTGGGGCGTCGCGGCGCTGGGCTGGAACACGGTCATCGGCAACATCACGAACTCGCAGGCGGACCGCCTGCCGGAGTCACAGCGCGGGAAGGTCGGCGGTCTCGTCGGAGTCGTCACGATGGCGGCCCCTGTCTGCGGTTCGGTCCTCGGCGGAATCCTGGCCACGAACTCGGTGCTGCTCTTCATGGTTCCGGCGTTCATCGGTGTGCTTCTGGTGCTGCTGTTCTGCGTCTTCGTACCCGAGGAGGACAGCCGGGAGCGCGTCTTCGCAGAAGAACTCAACGTCAGGCTCCTGTTGTCGAAGTTCGTGCTCGACCCCCGGCGCTACCCGGACCTGTCGTGGAACTGGCTCGCGCGCTTCCTGTTCTACTTCGGGCTGACCCTCACCTCCACCTTCACCGCCTACCTCTTCGCACAGCGGCTGCGCCTCGACGTCACCGAGATAGGGACGGTCGTCGCGATCGCCGGCTCGGTGGGTGTCGTCGCGGTCATGATCGGTGCCGTCGGCAGCGGGTTCGTCTCCGACCGGCTGCGTCGGCGCAAGCCGTTCGTCCTCGGCGCCGGTCTGATGTTCGCCGTCGGCGCGCTGGTCATGGCCTTCTCCACGAGCCTCCCGGTCCTGCTCGTCGGGATGGGCATCACCAACCTCGGCCTCGGTGTGTTCTCGGCCGTCGATCAGGCACTGCTCCTGGACGTGTTGCCCGAGAAGGACACCGACGCCGGGCGGTTCGTCGGCATCACCGGACTTGCGAACTCCGGCGCGCAGTCGCTCGCGCCTCTGGTCGCGCCCGTCTTCCTCGGCGTCGGCGTCGTCGCGGGCGGCGACAAGAACTACTCGCTCCTCTACGTGGTCGCCGCCGGTTTCACCGTGCTGGGCGGTCTCGCCGTCCTGCGGGTCAGATCCGTCCGATGACCACGCAACTCGCCTCACACAGAAGGAAACCGATGGCGAACATCCCCTTGGACGCCCTGTCCCTCGAGCAGAAGGCGTCATTGCTGACCGGCGGCGGCTTCTGGTCCACCACGGCCATCCCCGAGGCAGGTATCGACGCGATCGTGCTCTCCGACGGTCCCCACGGTGTCCGGCGTCAGATGCACGGCACCGACCACCTCGGCCTGCACCACAGCGAACCGGCGACATGCTTCCCGCCCGCCGTCGCGGTGGGCTCCAGCTGGAGCGAGGACGTGGCGGCGAAGATCGGCACCGCTCTCGCTCGGGAAGCCCGGGCGCTGGGGGTGGACGTCCTGCTCGGCCCCGGCGTGAACATCAAGCGTTCACCCCTCGCCGGACGCAACTTCGAGTACTTCTCGGAGGACCCGCTCCTGTCCGGCGTGCTGGCCACGGCATATGTGCGGGCTCTGCAAGCCGGTGGTGTCGGGGCCTCGGTGAAGCACTTCGCGGCCAACGACCAGGAGACCGACCGCATGGTCGTCAGCGCCGACATCGACGAACGCACGCTGCGGGAGATTCATCTTTCCGCCTTCGAACGGGTCGTCACCGACGCCGGGCCGGCCACGGTCATGTGCTCCTACAACAAGATCAACGGCGTTCCCGCATCGGAACACCACCGCCTGCTCACCGATGTCCTGCGCACCGAATGGGGATACACCGGCGCGGTGATCTCCGACTGGGGCGCCGTGCGCAGCCGTCCCGCGGCACTGAACGCCGGCCTGGACCTGTCCATGCCCGGCCCGGGCCACTACGCCACGCAGGCCCTCGTCGACGCCGTACGGGCCGGCCATGTCACGGAGGCGACGGTGGAGCGCGCCGTGGCGCGCGTACTCGCCCTCGTCGACGCGGCCGGACACGATGCCGCTGCACCGGACCTGGACGCGCACCACGAACTGGCCCGCGAACTCGCGGCCGAATGCGCGGTCCTGCTCAAGAACACGCGCGGCACCCTCCCGCTGGAGCGGCCGTCGTCCTTGCTCGTGGTCGGAGAGTTCGCGACCACACCTCGCTACCAGGGCGGTGGCAGCTCCCATGTGAACGCCACACGCGTCGACGTCCCGCTGGAGTTCATCCAAGCCCACGCCGCGGCGCGCGGAGCAGCCGTCACGTACGCGCGGGGATTCGCCACCGACGACCAGGGGGAAGAGGCGGCGCTCCGCGAGGCCGCGGTGCGTGCCGCTGCCGGGGCCGGGGCCGTCGTCGTGTTCGCGGGCAACCCGGAGGCCGAGGAATCCGAGGGCTTCGATCGGCAGCGCCTCGAGCTCCCGGCCTCGCAGGTACGGCTGATCAGGGAGGTCGCGGCGGTGGCCGCGCGGACGGTGGTGGTGCTCGCCAACGGCGGAGTGGTCTCACTGGAGGACTGGCACGACGACGTCGACGCGATCCTGGAAGGCTTCCTTCTCGGCCAAGGAAGCGGCGCGGCGATCGCAGATCTCCTCTTCGGACAGGCCAACCCCTCGGGACGGCTCGCGGAGACCATCCCCCTGCGCCTCAAGGACACCCCAACGTACCTGTCGTTCCCCGGAGAGCAGGGCCACGTCCGCTACTCCGAGGGCGTCATGCTCGGCTATCGCCACTACGAGACGGTCGACGCCCCGGTCCGCTACCCGTTCGGACACGGCCTGAGCTACACCGCCTACGACATCGCCGGGCTGCGGGTGCAGGTCGACGGGCCTGCCGAGGCGTCGCTGACCGTCACGGTGAGGAACACCGGAAGCCGCGCCGGCAAGTACGTGGTGCAGGTGTACGTCGCCACGCAGGCCGGCCCCGTGCGGCGCCCGGAGCGCACGCTCGCGGCGTTCACCAAGATTCACCTCGAGCCCGGACAGGGGAAGGAGGTCCGACTCGGGCTGGACCGGCGGGCGTTCGCGTACTGGGATGTTCCCCTTTCCCGGTGGGTCGTTGCGGACGGGACCTACGTCGTCCAGGTCGGCGAGAACGCCTCGGCCGTACTTCTCGAGCGGTCCGTCCACCTCGACGGTGACGGCATCGCACCGCCACTGTCGCTGCAGTCGAACGTCGGCGACTGGCTCGCGCACCCCGTGGCGGGTCCCCGACTTCGGGCTCGCATGGCTCCGCTCATGGCGCAGGGCGGGCCGGAACTCGACGACGACAGTGACGAGATGCGCATGGTCGCGTCGATGCCGATGAACCAGATCCTCAACCTGACCGGCGGCGCCCTCGACGGCGACTGGCTCGTGTCACTGACGAACACGTGCCCCTCCGCTGACACCACCGAAGAAGAAGGAAACGTGCACTCATGACGTCCGACCCCCGCGGCCGCACGACAGCGGTCATCTGCAACCCGCTGGACCTCCCCTACCGCTACCAGGACCTACGCCCCATGGCCGGGGGGCGGACCGTGCACCGGGAAGCGGCCGACCCGTCGGTGATCCGCTACCGCGGCCGGTTCTACCTCTTCGCGTCCATGTCGGCCGGCTTCTGGCACTCGACGGACCTGCTGACCTGGGAGTACCGAGTCAGCCGGAAACTCCCGCCGCTCGACTACGCTCCCGACGTCCGGGAGATCAACGGAGCCCTCTACGTCTCGGCATCCCGGCAGACCGACAGCCCGTTCTTCCGCAGCGAGGACCCCCTCGCCGACGACTTCACCCTGGTGAACCCGGGCTTCACCTTCTGGGACCCCAATCTCTTCCAGGACGACGACGGCGCCGTCTACTTCTACTGGGGCTGTTCGAACAAGGAGCCCATCATGGGAGTCCGGGTCGATCCGGACACCATGGACAGGATCGGCGAAGCGGTCCCGCTCTTCGGCGGCGACCCCGAACACCACGGCTGGGAGCAGGTCGGGGAGAACCACGTCAAGACCGAGCCCACGACGGAACTGGCCAGGGCGATCGCCGAGTACCTCGGTGACGCCCCGTTCATCGAAGGCGCCTGGATGACCCGGCACGGGGACACCTACTACCTGCAGTACTCCGCACCGGGCACGGAATGGAACACCTACGCGGACGGCTACTACACCGCATCGTCGCCGCTCGGGCCGTTCGAGTACGCGCCCAGCAGTCCGTTCTCGTCGAAGCCCGGCGGCTTCATCACCGGCGCGGGGCACGGCAGCACCTTCCAGGACCAGCACGGCAACTGGTGGCACGCCTCGACCATGCGCATTTCGGTGCACCACGAGTTCGAACGGCGCGTCGGGCTGTTCCCCGCCGGCTTCGACGCCGACGGAGTCCTGTTCTGCAACCAGAACTTCGCCGACTACCCGACGATCGTGCCGGACCGCCGGATCGATCCATGGACCGAGACCTTCGCCGGCTGGATGCTGCAGTCGTTCCGTGCGAGGACGACCGCGTCGTCCTTCACGGAAGGCCACGAACCCGACCTCGCGGTCAACGAGAACATCCGCACCTGGTGGACCGCCGCAACGGCGGAGCCCGGCCAGTGGCTCCGGATCGACCTCGGCCAGGAGCGCACCGTCGCGGCGATCCAGCTCAACCTCGCCGACGAGGGTCTGGCCGCGCACGCACCCGAGAGGACCGACGGCGGCGAAGCCACCGGGGCATGGCGGGCGATCTACCCCGATCTCCACCCGACCGAGGTACTCATCGAGGTCTCACAGGACGGCGAGCAGTGGTGCACGGTCTCGGACAACCGAGGGTCGGGCGAAGACGCTCCGCACGCGTTCATGGTGCTCGAGCCTGCACGGCGGGCTCGGTTCGTCAGGGTCACGGCCGGCCGGATGCCCTTCGACGGGCCCATCTCCATCAGCGGCCTGCGGGTCTTCGGCACCGGTGACGGGGCGGCCCCCGCAGCGGCCACTCCGCGGGCGAGGCGGGTCGACGACCTCACGGCACGGATCGAGTGGGAGCCCTGCGGGACGGCCCACGGGTACAACGTCCGTTACGGCATCGCGCCCGACAAGCTCTACCACAGCTGGCTGCTCTACGAGCAGAACGACCTTGACCTGCGGAGCCTGAACGCGGGGGTCGACTACTGGGTCGCCGTCGACTCGTTCAACGAGAACGGCATCACCCCCGGCCCGGTTCTGAAGATCACCTGAGATCCGCCCGGCCCCGTGTCCGGTCCGTCACCCAGCGCGTAGGAGTTCGTCCATGCAAGGCTTGCACGACAAGGTCATCGTCTTCGCCGGCGCCGGCGGAATCGCCTCAGCCGCAGCGAAGTTCCTCGGTGCGGGGGGCGCCCGGATCGTAGTCGGCGACGTCGTCGAGGCGTCGGCCCGAGCCACCGTTCAGGCCGCCCGGGACGCCGGCGGCGAGGGCATCGCCACCGTCGCCGACATCGCGGACGACAACCAGGTCGAGCAGCAGATCGAGCTGGCCATCACCACATACGGCCGCATCGACGGTCTGTTCAACGTGGCCGCCAACATCCATCCCGACGAGGTCGCCAAGGACACCGACGCGACCGGTATCGATCTGGCCGCATGGCAACGCACCATCGACGTCAACCTCACCGGCTACCTGCTCACACTCAAGCACGCACTGCCGCACATGATCGCCGGCGGTGGCGGATCCGTGGTCAACACCCTGTCCGGCGCGGTCTACGCCGGCATGCCCGACAAGGTCGCCTACTCCGTGACCAAGGCCGGCGTCGGCGCACTCACCCGCCATGTCGCGCGCCGCTACGGCAAGGACGGCATCCGCTGCAACGGCGTCGCCCCCGGGCTGGTCGTGACCCAGCAGGCCGAACTGAACCTGCCCGAAGAGTTCCGCGACATGGTCCTCGCGGGCACCCCGGCGCCCCGCCACGGCCGGCCCGACGACATCGGTGCCACCGTGGCTTTCCTCCTGTCCGACCTTGCCCAATGGACGACAGGCCAGATTCTCTGCGTCGACGGCGGCACCACGATGCGCCCCTGAACCACGCCCGACGGCTGCTCGGCACCACGGTCCGACCGACCGCCATCAGCCTCTTGACACAAAAACCTCTCGATACCAAGAAGGAAGACCCATGGGAAAGCTGGACGGGAAAGTCGTACTGCTCACCGGAGCCTCCTCGGGCCTGGGCAAGCAACAGGCGATCCGGATCGCCGAAGAGGGCGCCAACCTCGCGATATGCGCGAGGACCGAGAGCAAGCTCGCCGACACCAGGAAGCTCTGCGAGGACCGGGGCGCCGAGGTCCTGGCGATGCCGGTCGACATCATGGACTACGACGCGCTGTCCGCGTTCGTGGCCGCGACCGTCGAAAAGTTCGGCGTCGTCGACGTCCTCGTCAACAACGCCCACACCATCACCGTCCCGGCCCCGTTCCTCGAGAAGACCATCGACGACCTCGATGTCGAGATGCGCAGCTCCGTATACGCCTACTGGCACCTCATGAAGCTCTGCTTCCCCTACATGCGCGACCGGCCCGGAGCCGGCGCGTCCATCATCAACTTCGCCTCGGAAGCCGGTGTGATGGGCGACGCGCTGTATGCCCCGTATGCGGCGTCGAAGGAGGCGGTCCGAGGGCTCTCGCGCGTCGTGGCGAGGGAATGGGGGCGGTACAACATTCGCGTCAACACGCTGTGCCCCAACGGCATGACGGACAACATCTCCGGCGGGCTCGACTGGATGGAACCCCAGACCCGCGAACACATCGAGAAGAGCTTCGTGAACAACCCGTTCGGCCGCGCCGGAAACCCCTACGCGGATGTCGCACCGGTGACCGTGTTCCTCGCCTCGGACGACAGCCGGTGGATCACGGGGCAGAACCTCCATGCGGACGGGGGCGGCCTGATCAACGCCTGATCCGCTACCGGGCAGTTGGAAGCCCAACTGCCCGGTAGGCCCCGGTGTCCCGGATCCTCCGGGCCGGCGGCACCGTGGACGTGCCTGCCGACCTGCCCACCGGGAAACAGAGCCGAGCTCATCATCCCCATGCCCCGCCCGGCACTCGTCAGAAGCCGGCCACCGCGTTCGAAGCCCGCATCGTCCGGCGGTGGCTCGTCGACGATCCGAACCTGGTCGTGGAAGGGGCTCAGGGTGCGCCTGCGTTTTTGAGCTGCCAGTTGTCGTCAACATAGGCGTCGGTGAAGGGTCGTACGTACCGTCCCAAAGTACGGCTGCTCGGACCTCGCCCGGCTTACCGACGCAGCGGGCTTCGGGTACTGGAGTTGTAGGAGAGCTGCTCGGGAGTGAGCAGTGTGCGGACGTGGCGGTAGTCGGGGAAGCCTGCGGGGGCGGCGGAGGCCGTGGCGGTGCCCTGCGCTCCGAGGGCGGGCAGGGCGCCGCCGGCGGTGGCGGTGCGCAGGAAGAGGCGGCGGTCGAGCGTCATGGCGTTACGGCTCCTCGTGTCGGGTCGGGACGGCTGCGGGCTGCTCACAACTGGGTGGTGGCGGTGACGATCAGGCCGCCGAGCGCGACGCACCACACGTAGGGCAGGGTGCGCAGCATGACCTGCTGCGGGCTGACGCCGGCGTACTGCGCCGCCCACACGGTCTGGGTACTGGTCGGGTCGCTGACGCCGAACACCTGGTTGTACGAGGCGGTCAGGCCCAGCACGGCGACGGCCGGGTAGATGCCGGCGGCGATGAGGACGCCGGCGATCCCGGCGCCGAGGCCGTAGACGTTCAACGGGCCGCGGTAGAGGCACAGCGGCACGAGGAGGGTGAACACCGGCACGAAGACGACGGGGTTGTCCGGTGCGACGGCTTTCACCAGCGGATCCAGTGCCTCGACGGCGCCGGGAAGCTTCACCGCGGCGAGCAGGATGCCGATCGCGATGAAGAGCGCGATGGGCGGGGCGGCGATCTCGAAACCGCCGTAGAGGGTGCGCAGGAGTCTCTTGTTGAGCTGCCCCGGCCGGGTGGTGGTCACCAGTGCCCACAGCACGCCCGCGAGCATCGACGGGATGACGGCCAGCTCGAAGCCGAGCGCGAGGACCAGCGGCACGGCGGGGGCGAGCAGCGCGTACCAGGGCGCGTCGCCCATGTGGCGGGCGCGGTTCCGTCGCCGTTCACCCGGGCTCTGCGGGCTGTCGCCGTCCCCGGCCCGCTCTCCGGCCGACGCCAGCGACCAGGCGTGCTCGACTCCCTTGCGGCGGGTCTCGACGAGCACGAAGAGCACGGCGAAGAAGGCCGCGAACGGGAACAGCCTCATCATGAAGCTCTTCACCGTGTCGATCGGCAGCTCCAGCGCGGTGGAGAAGAACTGCCAGACGGGCAGCTCGAACGGCAGCCCGGCGGCGATGCCCATGAGGATGATGCCGGCGGCGGTGGTCTTCGGCACGCCGACCGCGATCATCGCGGGGATGCCGATGATGCCCGCCATCATCGCCGCGGGCGCGGAGCCGGTGACGGTGCCGACGAGGGCGGAGACGGCGAGGACGCCGAGGGCGACGACGGTCGGGCGGTCGCCGCCGAACTCGACGATCTTGCGGACGAGGGTGCCGGCGATGCCGGTCTCCTCCATCAGCTTGCCGAGCCAGGAACCGATGAGCACGGCGAGCATGGTCGCGGCGAGCGCCGTCGAGCCCTCCTGGAGCACCGTGTCCAGAATGCTGTTCTCACCGGTGAGGGGTGCTCCGGCGACGATCGCGATGGCGACGCCGAGGAGCACGAGGGCGAAGGCGGTGGGCAGCTTGCGGGTGAGCATGAGCCCGACCCCGGCAAGCATGAGCAGCAGAATGACCATTCCCATGGCGGGCCTCAGTCCTCTCGGAGGGCCTGGACCGCGCTCATGAGCGCGGCGGTGAGGAGGAGCGGGGTGCGGCGCAGGCCGCAGACGGCACCCGCGTACGCGTGTGCCGCGAGCTCGTCGGCTCCGGCGACGTGGCCGGGGACGCGGAGCCGCCCGAACCGCAGGGCGGTGTGGCCGAGCCGGTCTCGCAGTGCGCGGCGTGCACGGGCGTCGCCGTGCAGCAGGCAGTGGGCCTCCTCGTGGGCGAGGGCCGCGGCCCGCAGCGATCCGGCGGGGTACCAGTGCCGCCAGCCGAGTGCGTCCACCAGCCGCTCGCCGAGGGCGACGGTGTCGGTGTACAGCTCGACGGTGGGCACGGGGCGGGAGACGTACCGGGCGAGGAGCAGTCGGTCGAGTCCGCCGGTGCTCTCGACGACGCGGGTCCCGTGCGGGCCGCCCGCGGGGGCGGCGGGCACGACCTCGCTCTTCGGGCCGGACCCGGCGGCGGTCGCTGCCGGCGCCGTGCTCGCCGCCAGTTCCGCACCGAACGCGGTCGCCGTCCGCGCCCAGCGGCGCAGCCGCGCCTCGTCGCGGATCTCGTGCGTCGGAGTGTTGGCGAGCAGGCGTACGCCGAACTCGGTGTCGTCCAGTGCCGCCAGCCGCGCGCAGGCGGCGCGCAGCGCCTCGCGGCGGGCCGGGGGGAGGGTGAGGAGTGCGGTGCCGGTACGGTGCGGCCCCCTCCCCGGGGCCTTCGCCTCTGCCGCGCGGAGGCCGCCCGTCCCGGTGGCCGGGCCGCCGCCGTGTCCGGCCGGATCCGTCGAAAGCGCGGCGGGCGGGGCGCTCGCGCGTCCGGCGCGGGTCCGGGGTGTCCGCGTACTCATGAGCGCACCTCCACGACCGCCACGACCGGCTCGTCCGCCGCGCGCGAGCGCAGTTCGCTGCGGGCCAGGGCCAGGAGCGGCCCCGCCTCCAAGACGCCGGAGAGGTCGGCGATCCGGGAGCCGAGCAGCAGCCGCAGCGCGGGGGCCCGGACACCGCCGTCGCCGTAGGAGGTGGCGTTGCGGACCAGGTCGGCGAGGAGCTCGGGTGCCTCGCCGACGGTGGTCGTGGCGACCTTGGCGTCGGCGGCGTGCAGCCGCACCACGCCGTCGGCGTCGACGACCCGCACCGGGTGCCTGGTCCTGCGGAAGCGGCGGCGCTGCTCGGTGCCGTAGACGGTGTGCGCGGGTGTGGTGGCGAGCACCCGGACGGCGGACGGGTCGGTCTTGAAGCCGGCCGCCGCCACGTCCAGCCGCTCGGCGGCGTCGGCGCGGTGGGCGCGGTCCTGTGTGCGCAGTTCGGTGGCACCGGTGGCGACGGCCCGTACGGTGTGGGTCTGCGGGTCGACGGTGACCTCGACCTCCACGGCGCCGGGGGCGGCGCCCTGCGCGACGACGGCGGCCTCGGCCTCGCCGCGTACGCCGAGGATCTGTTCCTGCGTGGCGCCGGGAATGATCCGCTCGATCTGTTCGCGGACGAGGGCGAGGGCGACACCGATGGGGCTGATGACCTCGTTGTGCCGGGCTATGCGGCCGGGCAGTCCGGTGCCGGCGGCCAGGTGCGGGGTGACCGAGGCGGCACCGCCACCGCCGCCGACGAGGACGGCGGTGTCGCGGTCGAGCAGGTAGTCGCGCATCATCGCCTCGGCGACGTCCCCGACCTGCTTCACGCCGGCGTCGAGCAGCTGGGTGGCGGCACCCGCCACGTCGGTGCCGAGGGCGTCGGCGAGCGGCTTCAGCGCGGTGCGCGCGACCTCGGGGTCGCAGGCGGCGAAGTCGCCCGCGGGCACCCGGCCGAGGGCGTTCGCCGCGCAGGTCATGGTCAGGGCGAAGCGGCCGCCGGCGGCCTCCAGCACGGCGTAGTCGCCGGGGTCGCCGTCGAGGGGCGAGACGGTGGCCAGCGTGGCGCCCGCCAGGTCCTCGATGCCGGCGAAGCAGGCGTACGGCAGGCCGGCGATGTGGGCGCTGCGCGGGCCGACGGCGTGCACGCGGCCGCCCGCGATCCGGGCCATGGAGCCGCCGCCGACGCCGACGGTGCGGACGTCGAGGGCGGAGAGGTAGGAGGACTTGCCGAGGATCGTGGCGTGCCGGACGGCGACCTTGCCGCGGCGGACGACGCTGATGTCCGTCGAGGTGCCGCCCGTCTCCAGGAACACGCCCTCGCTGACCCGCTCCTGCATCAGCGCCCCGGCGACGCCCGCGGCGGGCCCCGACAGCACGGTGAGCAGCGGGCGGCGGCGCATCTCGTCCAGCGACATGACGCCGCCGTCGCAGCGCATCACCATCAGCGGCGCCGTCACCCCGGCGGCCACGATGCTGCGGTCCACCAGGTCGGCGGTGGCGAGCATCCGCGGCAGGATCGCCGCGTTGACCACGGCGGTGCGGGTGCGTTTGCGCAGCCCGTACAGCGAGGTGATCTCGTGCGCGGCGGTCATCGGCAGCCCTTGCCCGCGCGCGGCGTCCAGCACGGCCCGCTCGCCGTCCGGCACGTCGACGCTGAACGGCTCGCTGGCGACCAGCACCTCGGCTCCGGCGGCGGTGACCGTGTCGACGGCGGCGCGGACGGCCGCGGTGTCGTCGGGGTCGGCGACGTGGGCGTAGTGCAGCGGGAGCCGCTTTCCGGGGGCGAGTTCGAGGGCGGCGAGCCCGGCGAGGCGCTTGGTGGGCAGGGCGCCGGGGCCGGTGCCGATGCCGATCAGGCCGACGGGCGCGACGTCGCCCTCCAGCAGGGCGTTGGTGGCCTGCGTCGTGCCGTGCGCGAGGAACGCGACGTCCCCGGAGGTGCGGCCGACGTCCTTCAGCAGCCGGTCGAGCGCCTCGACGATGCCGTGGGCGACGCCGTCCTCGTGATGGTGGCTGGTGGGGACCTTCACCTGGGCGACGAGTTCGAGGGTGGTGGAGTCGACGGCCACGGCGTCGGTGAAGGTTCCGCCGACGTCGATGCCGACGCGGATGCGGTGCGGGGTCATGATGGGGACACCTCCTTGTGTCGTGCGCACGGAGAGCGGTGCGGGGCGGGCCGGGCGGGACGGTGCCGCCGCGCCGCCCGGCCCGCGGTGCGGTGGTACGGCGTCGTCAGTAGCCGCGCACGTCGGGCCAGCGGCGCTGGACGCCCGCCCGGTCGAGTACGCGGGTGAACTCCTCCAGCCGCTTGTCCTCCTCCTGCACCTGGTGCGGGCGGACCCCCTCCTCCAGGCAGTGCGCGGCGAGCGCGCCGGCGACCTCGCCGATGTTCCACTCGACGGGGTGGAGGCGGTAGCAGCCGTTGGTGATGTGGGTGGTGCCGATGTTCTTGCCGGCGGGCAGCAGGTTGCGCACCCGGCGCGGCACCAGCGCGCCGAGGGGGATCTCGAAGGGCACGGAGCCGATGTCGATGTAGTTGTCGCCGCCGGTGGAGGGGTGCAGGTCGATGCGGTAGGCGCCGACGCCGACGGAGTCGCGGTGGCGAGTGCCGCCGTACGGGCCGACGAGGTCGATGGCGACGTCGTGCTCGGTGACGGTGGTGAGGGCCTTGATGCGGCGGGACTCGCGTACGTACGGGGCCTTGGCGAGGCCGTCGGTGGTGCCGGTGATGTCGGGGCGCAGTCGCAGGCCGGGGAAGCCGGTGCCGCCGTCGGTCCTGGGGGCCTCGGTCTGCAGCCAGTACAGGACGGACAGCGACAGCCGGCGGGCCTCGGTGACGGCGGCGCGGCCGGTCTCCTCGCCGGCGCCGATGAGCGGCTTGAGCCAGTAGTCGTTGAGCGGCCAGTTGACCAGGGTGATGTCGGAGTCGAACGCGCCGGGGCGGTGCAGTTTGCGGGCGAGGATGCGGCGGAAGCCCCACAGTTCCTTGTCGCCGGCGTCGGCGCTCTGGTCGGCGCTGACGTCGAGCGGGTCGACGTCGGGGTTGGGCTCGAAGGTGCGCGGCACGGCCTCCAGGGAACGGGGGTCGGGCGCGAGGAAGCCGAGGAGCGGGCCGGGCCAGAAGTCCGGCCGGTAGGAGCGCCAGAAGTCGTAGTCGGCGGGGCGGTCGACGGTGTGGTTCTCGCCCTGGTGGTGGGAGAGGGCGAAGCAGACGGTGATGCCCTGCTGGTTGAGCGGGTCGGCGGTCTCGGGGGCGTGCGGCTCGTCGTACTCGGAGCGGGCCTCGGCTCCCAGCGCGTGCTCGACGTCCGCCAGTTCCAGCAGCTCGCCGGTCTCGGTGGCGTCGAGGACGTAGGAGGCGGCGACGGTGTGCCGGGCTCCGTCGCGGACGTCCTCGAGGGTGACGGCGCGGACCAGGTCGCCGTCGGTGTCGGCGGCGACGGGCCGGGTGTGGGTCAGCACGGTGAGCCGGCCGGCGGCGACGTGCGGGGCGAGCATCGACTCCAGTACGGCGACGGCGACGCGCGGCTCGTGGCAGAGCTTGCTGACGCGGCCGGCCCCGGGGTTGAGCAGCGGCAGGTCCAGCGCTTCGGCGCGCAGCGGGTACCACTGCCGGTAGTGGGAGCGGATCGATTCGCGCAGCGCCCGGTAGGTGGCCGTGACACCGAACTGCTCGACCCACGGGTGTTCGTCCGGCGGGACGGCCTGCGAGGTGAGCTGGCCGCCGATCCAGTCGGTCTCCTCGGTGAGGACGACGGTACGCCCCGCACGGCAGGCGGCGAGCGCGGCGGCCACACCGCCCGTGCCGCCGCCCGTGATGAGGACCTCGGTCTCGGTGGGGGTGCCGGTGAGGATGGGCATACGGTGCTGACTCCTTGCGGGTTGCGTACGGCGTCGGTGGTCCACCGCAGCCGCGGCGGACCGGGTGTGGGACGGGAGGTGCTGTCAGCAGGCCCCGCCGGGCGGCGGGCCCGTGGTGTGCCCGGCGCGGAAGCCGCAGGCCACGAGAGGCTCGGCACGCTTCTGGCCGGAGAGCTGTGCGGTGAGCATGCGGACCGCGGCGGCGCCCAGTTCGGCCCGGGGGACGTCGAAGCCGGTCGGTGACCGGGCGGCGGCCAGGTCGGCGGGCGGGGACCCGAGCAGCGCCAGCGACACGTCCCCGGGCACGTCGAGCCCGGCGGCGGCGACGGCCGTGTGCAGCGCCCGCCAGGCGGCGCCGGTGTCGGTCTCCTCGGCGACGAAGGCGGTGGCGCCCTCGGCGAGCCGGGCACGCACCCACGCGGGCGTGATGTCGCCCGCGGGGTGCGCGGTGCGGACCACGGCCGCGGGGTCGTCCGCGGCGCGCGGTCCGGTGCACTCGGCGAGCCCGGTGCGGAAGCCGCGCTCGCGGTCGGTGGAGGCGGGGGCGTCGTCGTCCTCGCGGACGAGGACGACACGCCGGTGCCCGAGCCCGGCCAGGTGCCGTACGACCTCGGCGCCGGCGGCGACGTAGTCGGCGCCGACCCAGGCGAGTCCCTCCGGTTCGTCGCGGCGGCCGATGTGCACGGCCGGGTAGCCGTCGGCGACGAGCCGGCGCAACTGGTCGTCCGGGACGTGGCGGCCGAGAAACAGACACCCGTCCGCGAGACGCACCCGGTTCAGCGCGCCGGGCTCCCCCGCCTGCGCGCCGCCGGAGCTGGAGCCGGTGAAGAGCACCAGGTCGTAGCCCTGGGCGGCGGCCTCCTGCTCGACGCCGACGAGGAACGGGTAGTACGAGTGCTCCACGGCGGTCGGGAAGGTGGCGGTGAAACTGAAGACGCCGAGGAGATTGTTCCGGGCGGCGGCGAGGCGGCGGGCGGCGGGGTCGGGCACGTAACCGAGCTCGCGTGCGGCGGCCAGCACCCGTGCACGGGTGTCCTCGTGCAGGGCGATGCCCTGCTTGTTGCCGCCGAGCACCA
This sequence comes from Streptomyces sp. NPDC058632, assembly GCF_042717095.1. Lineage (NCBI taxonomy): Bacteria > Bacillati > Actinomycetota > Actinomycetes > Kitasatosporales > Streptomycetaceae > Streptomyces > Streptomyces sp. NPDC058632. Next base: position 24,444 of record NZ_JBHXQZ010000024.1, read on the forward strand.
GCGACACCGTGGTCTGGGACACCCCGGCGAGCCGGGCCACCTCGGCCTGGCGCGGCCGGCCGCGCCGCTGCACGGAAGGGATCTTTTCCGCCATGCTCCACCCCTTTGACTAATACGCATTAGGTTCGTGCTGCGGGACACCTGTGCAGTGCTAATGCGGATTAGCGATGACTTTGCCGCCGCGTCGAGGGAGGGGTCAAGAGGGGCGGGACGACTAATAACCGACTAATATCCGGCGCTCCTCCTCCGGCTCCACGGCACAGCACCGCGTGGTCCAGGCCTCCCGGCCGGGACCGGGCGGGTCGAGGGGCGATCGTCAGTGCCCGGTGTCACGCTGAGAACACGCGGAACGACACGGGAACAGCGAAGGGAATCGTCGTGATCACCACCGAGTTCGCTCCCGGCTCCCCCTGTTGGCTCGACCTGGGCACCCCCGATGTCCGGGCCGCCGCGGCCTTCTACGGCGCGGTGCTCGGCTGGGACTTCGAGTCCATGGGAGTCGAGGGGGACGTGGAGGGCGGGATGTTCCGGAAGGACGGCAAGGTCGTCGCCGGTCTCGGCACCCTCACCGAGGAGGGGGCACGCTCCGCCTGGATGATCTACTACCGCGTCGACGACGCGGACGCCGCGACCCGGGCCGTGGAGGATGGGGGCGGCACGGTGCGGGTGGCACCGGTGGACCTCGACGAGTGGGGCCGGACGGCACAGTACAGCGATCCGCTGGGAGGCCAGTTCGCCGTGTGGCAGCCGGGAACCAGCAAGGGCGTCGAGTTGGTGGACCGGCCGGGCTCCCTGTGCTGGACCGAGCTGCACACGAGCGACGCGACGGCCGCGAAGGAGTTCTACGGTGGCGTCTTCGGCTGGCAGTTCAGCGACATGGACATGCCGGGTGGCGGAGGCACGTACCACCTCATCACTCCCGCCGGGCTTCCCGGGGAGCGCATGCACGGCGGCCTCATGGAGCTGAGCCGGGAGGACCTCGCACCGGCCGGCGGGCACCCGTACTGGCACCCGGTCTTCGCCGTCGCCGACTGCGACGCCGCGGTCGCCGCGGCCACCGGCAACGGGGGCAGCGTGCAGATGGGCCCGGAGGACGCCGAGGGCGTCGGCCGGCTCGCCGTCTGCCTCGACCCGTGGAACGCGGACTTCGTGGTCCTCACTCCGCCCGCGTCCTGAGACCCGGCACTCGGCGGGTTCGGCCAGCTCCCGTGGGCCGCCGCGAGCAGTCCCCGGGCACCTCGCCGGCCCTCCCCTGCACCACGCCCGGCCACGGGGCCGCGGCAGTCGGCGCACGGACGGGGCCCGGCGGTCGCCGGGCCCCGTGGCCGGGTGTGGTGACGTGGGTGTTCAGGCCGTCGCGGACGCCTTGTCCAGGCGCGTCTTCGCCGCGGCCCCGGCCTCCGCCGCCAGCCGCATCTTGCGGGTGGCGGGGCCGAAGAGGGCCAGCACGACGGCGCCGACGGTCCAGGTGCCCGCGATGAAGAAGAAGACCGCCTGGTAGCCGGCCCCGTTGTAGATTCCGGCGATCATGAGCGGGCCGACCGCGTTCGACAGCCGCCCCAGACCGTAGGAGATGCTGGTGCCGAGCGAGCGGCCCTTGGTGTCGTAGAGCTCGGGCGAGTACGCGTAGGCCAGGGCGGTGTAGCCGCGTTCGAAGAGGTTCACCAGGAAGCCGAAGACGACGATGAGCAGCGGGGTGAAGGTCAGCCCGTAGAGGAGGCCGGACGCCGCGATGATCAGGCCGAAGACGACCAGGCACCATTTGCGTTCGAACCGGTCGGTGACCATCGCGGCGAGGTAGGAGCCGAGCGGCGCTCCGATCGTGGTCAGGGCGACGTAGAAGATCGAGTCCTCCACGCTGACGCCCTCGGCGGCCAGCAGGGTGGGCGCCCAGCTGGAGTAGCCGAAGAAGCCGATGGTCTGGGTGATCCAGAGCGCCGACAGCAGGATCGTCGGGTAGAGGAACTTCTTGTCCTTGAGCATGTGCAGGCCGGTCCTGGTGGCCGGGGCCTGGGGCTGCGGGGCCTGCACGTCGGGCAGTGGGCCGTGCTCGGCTTCGGCCTCCGCCTCGATGCGGGCCAGGATGGCTTCGGCCTCCTCGTGGCGGCCGCGGGACTCGAGCCACTGCGGGGACTCCACGATCTTCCGCAGAAAGATCAGGAACAGGACGCCCAGGGAGCCCCACAGATAGACCAGGCGCCAGGACCAGTCGTTGACCGGCACGACGGCGGAGGCGATGAGGTTGGTGACGGGGGTGCCGCAGATGCCGATGACGATGGCGTACGCCTGGAACTTGCCCCGCTTGGCGCGGGGGTAGAGCTCGCTGATGTAGACGACGGCGACCACGGTCATCGCGGACAGTCCCGCCGAGGTCAGCACACGGAAGACGCCCAGGGACCAGATGTCCCAGGCGAACACGCACGCGAAGGACCACACGGCGAACCACACGGTGGTCAGGGTGAGCGTCGGCTTGCGGCCCAGCCGGTCGGCCAGTCCGCCGGCCACGACCGAGCCGATGAACATGCCCACGAAGGACAGCGAGGTCACATAGGCGATGGCGTTGACGTCGGCGTCCCACTGCTCACGCACGACCGGGGCCGTGATGGCGAAGGTGTTGATGTCCGCGAACTCGAAGAAGTAGGCGAACGCCACGGCGACGAGGGTGACTTTGTGGAACTTCGAGATGGGCAACCGGTCGAGCCGGTTGGCCGCGTTGGTGGTGGGAAGGTGCTGCACTGCCCGCTCCAGGGATGGGGACCCGGCGCCGTCGCCGTGTCAAAGGTCGTGGTCAGTCGGTCTCTTCGGGCCAGTAGAGGCGCATGGGGTTGTCGACCAGCAGGGCCTGCTGCAGGCGCGGGGTCGGGGCCACGTGCGGGATGTGGTCGACGAGGAGTCCGTCGTCGGGCATGTGGTCCTTGAGGTTGGGGTGTGGCCAGTCGGTGCCCCACAGGGCCCGGTCGGTGAACTCGTCGACGACCTTCCGGGCGAACGGCACGACGTCCCGGTAGGCGTCGCGCTCCCCGTCCCGGGCACGCGGTCCGGTGACGGTGAGGCGTTCGGGGCAGGAGACCTTGACCCAAACGTCGTTGGACTCGACGAACCGCAGGAATCGGGCGAACTCAGGGCCGTCCGGGTCCCGGGTGACATCGGGGCGGCCCATGTGGTCGACGACGAGCGGCACCGGCAGGGAGGCGAAGAAGGGCGCCAGCTCGTCCAGGTCGGCGGCCTCGAAGTAGAGGACGACGTGCCATCCCAGCGGTGCGATCCGGCCGGCGATGGTCCGCAGGGCCTCGGTGGGCACGGCGTCGACCAGGCGCCGGACGAAGTTGAAGCGCACTCCCCGCACCCCGGCGTCGTGCAGCCGCCGCAGCTCCTCGTCGGTGACGTCGGGACGCACGGTGGCCACGCCGCGAGCGCGCCCGCCGGCGGCCGTCAGGGCGTCCACCAGGGCACTGTTGTCGGCGCCGTGGCAGGTGGCCTGCACGATGACGTTGCGGGAGACGCCGAGGTGGTCACGGAGCGCGAACAGGTCGTGCTTGGAGGCGTCGACCGGCGTGTACTTGCGCTCGGGCGCGTACGGGAATTCGGCGGCGGGGCCGAAGACGTGGCAGTGGGCGTCCACGGCTCCGTCGGGGAGCTGGAAGACGGGCTCGGCGGGATCACGGCACCAGTCGAGCCAGCCGGGGGTGACGGCCGGGGTCTCGTCGGTCATGGGGTCTGCTCCTCGGGGGTGGTCAGTCGACGTAGCCGAGGCCGAGCCCGGCCAGCCGGTCGCGCATTCCGTACAGGTCCAGGCCGAGTTCGCCGGCGCGGAACCGCTGCCGTTTGCCTTCCTCCGCCGCCTCGCGCCGCTCGGCGGCCTCGGCGACCTCGGCGGCCCGGGCCGCGGGGACGACGACGACGCCGTCGGCGTCCGCGACGATCACGTCGCCCGGGTTGACGAGTGCGTTGGCGACGACCACGGGCACGTTCACCGAGCCGAGCGTGGCCTTGACGGTGCCCTTGGCGTTGATGGCGCGGGAGAAGACGGGGAAGTCCATCCGGCGGAGTTCGTCGACGTCGCGGCAGCCCCCGTCGATGACCAGCCCTCTGGCGCCGCGGGCGCGCAGGGAGGTGGCGAGGAGTTCGCCGAAGAACCCGTCCTCGCTCTCGGTGGTGCAGCCGGCGACGACGACATCGCCGTCCCGCACCTGCTCGGCGGCCACGTGCAGCATCCAGTTGTCGCCGGGCTGGAGCAGCACGGTGACGGCGGTGCCGCACATCTTCGCGCCCTCGTAGACGGGCCGGAGGTAGGGGCGCATCAGGCCGAGGCGGCCCATGGCCTCGTGGACGGTGGCCACCCCGAAGCGCGACAGGGCGTCGACGGCCGCGCGGTCGGCGCGCGGGACGGTGCGGTGGACGACTCCGAGTTCATGCATGGGGCGGCTCCTTGCGTGGTGCGTGATGCGTGGGGCGTGACGGGCGTGATCGACGGCGCGCGGCGTCGGGGGTCAGCGGCCCTGGTCGGTCAGGCGTGCGTCCAGGCGCGGGTAGACGCGCCGGGCGTTGAGCTCCTGGACGGCGGCCAGGTCCCGGGGGGAGAGTCCGGCGTTCTCGACGTAGCGGCGGGTGTCGTCGAAGTGGTGGCCGGTGCGCGGGTCGATGCCGCGTACGGCGCCGATCATCTCCGAGGCGAACAGGACGTTGCCGGTCGGGATCACGTCCAGCAGCAGATCGATACCGGGCTGGTGGTAGACGCAGGTGTCGAAGAAGACGTTCCGCAGCAGTGCCTGTTCCGGCTCCGGCCGGCCCAGCGCCTGCGCCAGGCCGCGGAAACGGCCCCAGTGGTAGGGCACCGCACCGCCGCCGTGCGGGATGATCAGGCGCAGCCCGGGAAAATCGGCGAACAGGTCCCCCGCGAGCAGTTGCATGAACGCGGTGGTGTCGGCGTTGAGGTAGTGCGCGCCGGTGGTGTGGAAGGCGGGGTTGCAGCTGGTGGAGACGTGCACCATGGCGGGTACGTCCAGCTCGGTGAGCTTCTCCCACACCGGGTACCAGGACCGGTCGGTCAACGGCGGAGCGGTCCAGTGGCCGCCGGAGGGGTCGGGGTTGACGTTGACGGTGACGGCACCCAGTTCCAGCACGGCGCGTTCGAGCTCGGGGATGACGGTGGCCGGGTCCGCGCCCGGTGACTGGGGCAGCATCGCGCCGGGGGCGAAGCGCTCGGGGTAGAGCTCGGCGACCCGGTGGCAGAGGTCGTTGCAGATGCGGGCCCAGGCCGAGGACGTGGCGAAGTCCCCCACGTGGTGGGCCATGAACGAGGCACGCGGGGAGAAGACGGTCACGTCGATGCCGCGCTCGTCCATGAGCCGCAACTGGTTGGCCTCGACGGACTCGCGGATGCGGTCGTCGCTGATCACCGGGCCGCCCGGGTCGGGTGCCTGCGCCGGGTCGGTGAGCGCGGCGACCTGGGCTTCACGCCACTGGCCCAGGGGTGCGGGCGCGGTCGTGTAGTGGCCGTGAATGTCGATGATCATGCGGTGTCTTCCTGGATGGTGCGTGCGGGGGCCCAGACCGTGCTCGGTACGAGCAGGTCGCCGGCCATGAGCAGGCGCGCGGTGCGCAGCAGTGCGGAGCGCACGACCCGCTGGGGGTCGTCCGGGTCGAGGCCGAGGGTGACGGTGAACTCGCCGGAGGGGTGTTCGACGATAACAACGGCGTCCGTTCCGCCGGACATCTGAGCGGTGGCATCGGCGGCATCGGCGGCATCGGCGGCCACGCTGCCCTCGAGCACGCGGGCGGTGGCGACCGTGACCGCGGCCAGAACGCCGATCGAGGAGTGGCACACCCGCGGGATGAGGCTGCGTGTGGACAGGGTGCCGCCCCGGCTCGGTGGTGCGACCAGCGTCATCTTCGGATAGTTCCGGTCCGTGACGTCGCCCAGCCCCATGGCCCGGCCGCAGACCAGTCTCAGCGCCTCCACGCGGGCCTTGAGCTCGTCGTCGGCGTCGATTTCCGCCGGTGTCTCGTAGCCGGTGGCACCGAGGCGCGAGGCCGCGACGACGGCGAGGGGCTGGCCGTTGTCGATGAGGGTGACGTCGACGGGGCCGAGTGCGGGGACGTCGACGGTGTCGCGCACGTTGCCGGTGGGCAGCAGGGAGCCGGCCACGGAGCCCGCGGTGTCCAGGAAGCCGATCTCGACCGGAGCGGCGGTGCCGGGGACCCCGTCGACGCGGGCCGGGCCCGCGTAGGCGACGTGCCGCGCCCCGGCCGCATCCGCCGGGGTGAGGACGGTGATCTCGGCGACCATGCCGGTGTTGCGGGTGAGGACGCGGGCCGTGGTGCGGTCGGCGGTGGGGACGACCATGCCCGTCTCTATGGCGAACGGCAGCACAGCGGCGAGCATGTTGCCGCAGTTGGCCGTGGTGTCCACGGTGTCGGCACCGGGCTGCACCTGCGCGAACGTCCACTCCACGTCCACTCCGGGCTCCGACCCGGGGCGTACGAGGCCGACCTTGCTCGTCAGCGGGTGCGCGCCGCCGACACCGTCGATCTGGCGCGGGTCGGGCGATCCCAGCGCGGCCAGCAGTACGGCGTCCCGGCTCCCGGTGTCCTCGGGCAGGGCCCGCGCGTCGAAGAACGGCCCGCGCGAGGTGCCGCCTCGCATGAACAGACACGGAATCGCGGTCTGGGAGCCGCGAGGACGGGCCTGGCGGATCCGGTCGGCGGTAGTGCCCGGCATGGTGCCTCCGTTTCCGGTCGGTGTGGTGTGCCAGGAAAACTAGACCACCAACAAGATTGTTGACAATAGCTTCGACTAAATAATCCGCAGAGCTGTTGCGGATATTGCCGCCGACCGATCGGCGCCGGGTGGCCGCCGTGCGCGGCCGGACTCCGGCAGGGGGCAGGGACCATCGGGCATGCCAGGCCGTCCGGGCATCTCGCCCCCGGGCAACCACCTGTGGAGTACGGCCCGGCCGAGTCCTACGGCTGCCGCACGGCGCCCGTAACGGACGTGGCGGCTATGACGGGCAGGACGGCGGCCGCGCTCACGCCCGGGGCGGAGACGCGCCGGCGCGTGGATGCCGGGCGCGGTCCGCGGCAGGGTGCGGGCGCCGGTCAGAGGCCGATGCCGGTGAAGACGGTCTGCAGGTCGGCGGTGCGCCGGCCGCGGTCCTCGAGGTGGATGCCGTCGTCCACGACGGCGAGCGGCGGGTCGACGGCTGCGAACAGTTCCGGGGGCCGGTCCGTCATCTGCGTTCCGCCCACACCCGACGCCCTGAGGGATCTCTTCGGGGCGGGTCGGTCCCACCGGTTGAACATCAACTCGCCGACCGTCCCGGGCCGCCAGTGGCGTACCTGCTTCAGCCCCGCCTCAGCCAGTTCGCCGGTGTGTACCGAGGCCAACGGCATCGTCGGCTCTTCGGCGTCCAGCGGCGTGAAGCCGGCCCGCCCGAACGCATCCGCCGCCCATGCCGGTGGGGACAGGAAATCGGTCACGGGCGCACCGGCCCGTGGAGGGTGCGCCCGTGAAAGCGACGACCGGGAGCACCGTGTGGCACAGGAGGGTGCACACCTCGTGAGGAGCGGTGATCAGCGCGGTGTGGAAGTCCGGCGTGACCCCGGCCGCGGTCAGGTCGCCGACGCCGCCGCGAATGGATCGAGCGGCGGCGTGACAGACGGCCTTGAAGGCCGTGACGTCGGCTTGCGGCAGTGGAGCGCCGCCCCGTCCCCAGAACCCGGTGGCACCTCGTGCGACCCGGACCAACGCGCCGCTCCGTTCTCGTTCACCCCGTCCGTCCGGCGGCGGTTCGCCACGGGTGGCGGGCGTCCCGGCAGGTCCTAGTCGGCGGTGATGCCCCGGCTTTCGAGGACGTCCGTCAGTCCGGGGCCCAGGAACTCCGAACCCAGGACGCGGCGGAGGTTCGGGAGGAGGGTGAGGTCGTCCAGGGAGGTGATGTCGAACAGATCGTCCTCGCCGTCCCAGACCGGTGCGCACTCCTGGTACACCCGGTTGCCGCCGTCGATGCACAACTCCTCTACACCGGCGAGAAGTTCGTCGCTGATCTCCAGCGACTCGAAGTAGTCGCGCGCCTCGGGCACCACCTTGTACGCCAGGTCGTGCTCCTGCGCGTAGTGCCAGGGGTCGTCGCCGAGGCCCTTCTCCTTCAGGAGGCCGGCCAGACCGAACTGCGGGGTCAGCGTCTCGTCGATGTACATGAGCTGCTCGATGACGACGAGCTTGAAGTTGAAGTCCTTGAACCGGGCCATGGATGCGACCCTATTTCACCGCGCGGGCGGCTCTTCCCCGCCCCGGTGCGGGACCCGCGAGGGTGCCGCACCGGGCCGGCTTGCGGTCAGGCGCCGGGGAGGACGCCGCTGCGGACCACTTCCGCGTACCAGCGGGCGCTGGCCTTCGGAATGCGGGTGCCGGTCGGATAGTCCACGTAGACGGCGCCGAAGCGCTTGCTGTAGCCGTGGGCCCACTCGAAGTTGTCCAGCAGGGACCAGAGGAAGTAGCCGCGTACGTCGACGCCGTCCACGATGGCCTGGTGGACGGCGGCCAGGTGGCCGCGCAGGTACGCGATCCGGGCGGGGTCGTTGACCTGGCCCGAGGGGTCTGCGTAGTCGTCGAACGCCGCGCCGTTCTCGGTGATGTACAGCGGCAGCCGCGGGAAGTCGGCGGCCAGGCGGTGCAGCAGGTCGTACAGGCCGGTGGGGTCGACGGCCCAGCCCATGGCGGTGGTGTCGCCGGGCGGCTGGTGGAAGGCGACCTTGTCGGCGCCCGGCCAGGGGCTGTGGGTGCTCCTTCCGTGTCCGTCGGAGGTGTGGGTGCCGCTGCCGTCGGCCGCGGAGACGAGGGTGGGGCTGTAGTAGTTGACGCCGAGGAAGTCCAGCGGCTGGTGGATCTGCCGCAGGTCGCCGTCGCGCACGAAGGACCAGTCGGTCAGTGCCGCGGTGTCCTTGAGCAGGTCCTCCGGGTAGGCGCCCTGGAGCATCGGACCGGTGAAGACCCGGTTGGCGAGCGCGTCGATGCGGCGGACCGCGTCGGTGTCGGCGTCGTCGTCGGTGAGCGGGCGGACCTGGTGGATGTTGAGGGTGACCGAGCACCGGGCGTCGGCGGGGAGGCGGTCGCGCAGTGCCTGGACGGCCAGGCCGTGGCCCAGGTTGAGGTGATGGGCGGCGCGCAGCGCGGCGACCGGGTCGGTGCGGCCGGGTGCGTGCACACCGGAGCCGTAGCCGAGGAAGGCACTGCACCAGGGCTCGTTCAAGGTGGTCCAGGTCTTCACCCGGTCGCCCAGGGCGTCCGCGGCGAGGGCCGCGTACTCGGCGAAGCGCTCGGCCGTGACGCGCTCGGGCCAGCCGCCGGCGTCCTCCGTCTCCTGCGGGAGGTCCCAGTGGTAAAGGGTGGCGACGGGCTGGATGCCCTTGTCCAGCAGGTCGTCGACGAGCCGCCGGTAGAAGTCCAGGCCCTTCTGGACGGCGGGGCCGCGGCCGGTGGGCTGGATCCGGGGCCAGGCGAGGGAGAACCGGTAAGCACCCAGGCCGAGTTCGGCCATCAGGGCGACGTCCTCGCGCCAGCGGTGGTAGTGGTCGGTGGCGGTGTCACCGGTGTCGCCGTTGCGGACCCGGCCGGGGGTGCGGGCGTAGGTGTCCCAGATGGACGGTGTGCGGCCGTCCTCGGCGGCGGCCCCCTCGATCTGGTAGGAGGCGGTCGCGGAGCCCCAGAGGAAGCCCTTGGGGAAGGTGCGGGCGGCGTCCGGGGCGGACGCGGTCTGCTGTGCTGCGGTGACCACGTAAGTCCTTTCGAGGTGGTGGGGGCGGGCGTTGGGGGTGAGGGCGCGGGTGGTTCGCGGGCGCCTGCGTGCCGCACCGGTGGGCGCGGCCGCCCGGCCCTTGACGCGGCGGTCAGCCCTTGACGGCGCCCGCCATGATGCCGCTGACGATCTGTCGGCCGAAGACGATGAACATCAACAGCAGCGGCAGGGTGCCGAGCAGCGCGCCCGCCATGATCAGCGACTGGTCGCGGACATAGCCCGCGCTGAGCTGGGTGAGGGCGACGGGAACCGTCGGGTTGGTCATGTCGAGCACCACGAACGGCCAGAAGAAGTCGTTCCACGCGTGCACGAAGGTGATCATGAACAGGACCGCCATCGCGGGCCGCGCGACGGGCAGCACGATGCTCCAGAAGATCCGCAGCGAGTGCGCCCCGTCCACGCGTCCGGCCTCGACGAGTTCGTCCGGCAGCGCCTCCGAGAGGTACTGCCGCATGAAGAAGACGCCGACCGCGCTCACCAGCGTGGGGAAGATGACGGCGGGCAACTGCTGCGACCAGCCCAGCTCGGACATCATGATGAACAGCGGTACGACGCCGAGCTGCGGCGGCACCAGCATGGTGCCGATCACCAGCATGAGCAGGGCGTTGCGCCCCTTGAACCGCAGTTTGGCGAAGGCGAAACCCGCCAGGGTCGCGAACATCACCGTGGACAGGGCGATCACCCCGGCCACGATCAGGCTGTTGATCATCGCCTTGCCCATGGCCGCCTCGTCCCAGGCCCGGGCGAGGTTGCTGAACAGGTTCGGGCCGGGCAGGAACGGCGGCGGCGTCTGGCTGACGCGGGTGTTGTCGGTGGAGGCCGCCACCATCGTCCAGTACAGCGGGAAGATCGACAGCACCGCCATGACGGCGAGCAGGACGTAGGCGAGCGGGCCCGCGTGGTGCTGTCGGCCGGCGCGCGGGCGCATCAGCCGGCGGCCGCCGCGGACCGGCTTCTCGGCGGGGGGCCCGGCCGGGGTGTCCGTCCGGGCCGGGAGGCTGTGGGTGGTCATGACGACTCCAGGTCAGGACGTACGGGAACGCAGGCGCTTGATCAGGCGCTGCGCCACGAAGACGAGGACGAGCAGCAGGAACATCGCCCACGCGACGGTGGCCGAGCGGCCCATCTGGTAGTTCTTCCAGCCCTCCTCGTACAGCAGCAGGCCCAGGGTCTGGTACTGGTTGTCCGCGCCACCGGTGACGCCGTTGGGCCCCTGACCGAAGATCAGCGGCTCACCGAACAGCTGGGTGGCGCCGATCGTGGAGAGCACGATGGTGAAGACGATGGTGGAGCGGATTCCGGGAACGGTGACGTGGGTGAACTGCTTCCACCGGGAGGCACCGTCGATGGCGGCGGCCTCGTACCGTTCGGCGGGGATCGCCTGCATGGCTGCCAGGTAGAGCAGCGCGTTGTAGCCGGTCCAGCGCCAGATGACGATGGTGGAGATCGCGACCTGGGCGGGCCACTTGTCGGCCTCCCAGTTCACCGGGTCGATGCCGACCGCACCGAGCGCCCAGTTGATCATGCCGAAGTCGCGTTCGAAGATCATGGTGAACACGAGGGCCGCGGCGGCGACCGAGGTGGCGTAGGGGACCAGCGAGGCGACGCGGAAGAACAGCGAGGCGCGCATCCGGTAGTTGAGCAGGTGCGCCAGGCCGAGCGCCATCAGCAGCTGCGGCACCGTGGAGATGACACCGATGGTGAGGGTGTTCGCCAGCGCGTTCCAAAACCGTGCGTCGTTCCAGAGTTCGACGTAGTTGTCGAACGCCACCCATTCCATGACGTCGAGGGTGGCCAGTTCCACCCGGTGCAGGGAGATCCACGACGTGTAGACGAGGGGGTAGAAGCTGAAGGCGGCGAAGACGACGAAGAACGGCGCGACGAACGCGTACGGGGCGCCTCTGACGTCCAGCCGGTGCAGCAGCGCGCCGCGCCGCCGGGCGGTGCCCTCGCCGTCCGTCTTCGGCGGCGGGCCCGAGGGCTCCCCGCCGTCCAGGGCCTTGGTGGTGGAGGTGGCCACCCGACTTTTCCTTCCTGGGAGCGGATGTGTGAGCCGCCCCGGGCCCGTCGGCAGGTTGCGGACGGGCCCGGACGGCCGATGGGGGCGACGGGTCAGCCGACGGCCTTCTCGATGCGCTCCGCGGTGGTCTTCCACGCCTCGTCACGCGGGGTGTCCTGCTGCTCGATCAGAGTCAGGCCCTGGGAGAAGGTGTCCTTGATCGTGCCGTCCTTGCGGCCCAGGACCTGCTTGTCGGGGATCTCCTGGGCGGCGGCGCCGAAGATCTCGCCGATCGGCGCGTCGCTGAAGTACTCCGACTCGGCGTTCTTCACCTCGTCGCTCTCCAGCGCCTCTCGCGAGGACGGGATGTTGCCGATCTCCTTGAAGATGTGGGCCTGCTGCTCCGGCGCGGTCAGCCAGGCGACGAGCTTCCTGGCCTCCTCCTTCACCGGGCTCTGGTCGATCACGCCGAGGAAGGACCCGCCCCAGTTGGCGCCCTTGGGGGCCCTGGCGACGTCCCACTTGCCCTTGTTCGGCTCGCCGGCCTTCTCGCTGATGTGACTGAGCATCCACGCCGGGCACACGGCCGTGGCGAACGTGCCGTTGGCCAGGCCCGGGTCCCAACCCGGCTGGAACTGACGGAGCTTGGCGCTCAGGCCGTCCTCGGCGGCGTCGGCGGCGAGGTTCCACGCCTCCTTGACGGCCGGGTTCTTGTCGTAGATCAGCTCGCCCTCGGCATCGTAGAACTGCTCGGGGTAGCCGTAGACCATGGCGTTGAACAGGCCGCTGGACGCGTCCATGTAGGACACGTCGTCACCCTTGAAGTCCTTCTTGAAGGTGCGGCCGACCTCGACGTACTTCTGCCAGTCGCCCTCCCACAGCTTGGCGACCTCCTCGCGGTCGGTGGGCAGGCCGGCCTGCTCGAAGTAGTCCTTGCGGTAACAGACGGCCATCGGGCCGATGTCGGTACCCAGACCCAGCACCTTGCCGTCCTGGGTACTGATCTGGGACTCCTTCCACGGCAGGAAGTGGTCGGTGCCCGGTACACCGGAGAAATCCGCGAACTTGTCCGCCTGGGTCTCGGTGATCTCCTTGGCCCGGCCGATCTCGATGCCCTGGATGTCCTTCAGGCCCTTGCCTGCGGCGAGCCTGGTCTGCAGCGCGGTGTAGTACGTCTGCTCGTCACCGGCGATCTCGGCCTTGATGTCGACGTCCGGGTTCTCCTTCTCGTACTGCTCGAGAAGGCCCGTCTCCTTGATGCCCATCACCCCGTACAGGCCCATGGTGATGGTGACCTTGCCGTCCTTCTTGCCACCACCCGTGGCCGAATCGTCACTGCTGCTGCAGCCGACGACGAGCGTCAGCGCGCCGACGACCGCGGTCGCCGCCACCGCCCTCGTACGCAACGAACCGGGACTGCCCATGGATCTCCTCCTAGCGACGGCGCTGACGCACCGGAGTGACGATTTCTGCGATGACCACAGCGGCTCTGGCAATGGGGTGGGAACGTGCCCACTTCGAGGTGGGCACGTTCCCATCGCTGGACCGAAGACTCCTGGCAGCACAGCCGGTCTGTCAATGACTTGAACACAACTTGTGATCCGGGACCGGTGTCCGCCGTTCGGCCCCCTGGCCCCGACGCGCTTGCGCTCTTGCGCTGTCTGCAAGAATTGCCGCTGGTCAACTCCGCGGCCGGTGTCGCCGCGACCGCCGAAGAGGGGGAGCACATGGCCGGGGATCGCCGTCCCACGATCAAAACCGTCGCCGCCCGTGCCGGCGTGGGCCGGACCACGGTGTCCCGCGTCGTCAACGGATCGGATCTCGTCAGTGCCGACGCGCGGTCCAGGGTCCTGGCGGCGATCAAGGAGCTCAACTACGTTCCGAACTCGGTCGCCCGCGGCCTGGTGACCAACCGGACCAACGCCGTGGCCCTGGTGATCCCGGAGTCGGAGAGCCGGCTCGGTTCGGAACCGTTCTTCGCCGCGCTGATCCGGGGCGTCAGCGGCGCCCTCGCCGAAAGCAGGACCCAGCTCCAGCTGATGCTCGTCCGTGACCAGGCCGAACGGGACCAGCTGACCGAGTCGGTGGCAACGCGCCGTGTGGACGGCGTTCTTCTGGTCTCCGTCCATGCCGAGGACCGGCTGCCGGGCATGCTGGAGGAGATGGGGCTGCCCACCGTGCTGGCCGGCCGCCGCGATGCGGGCGAACGGCTGAGCTACGTCGGCTCGGACAACGCCGGAGGCGCCGCCGAGGCGGTCCGGCACCTGCTGCGCGGCGGCAGAACCAGGATCGCCACGATCACCGGACCGCTGGACATGGACGTCGGCCGCAGCCGGCTCGCCGGCTGGCGTGACGCCCACCGGGAAGCGGGGGTGCCGGCAAGTGAACTCCTGGCTGAGACTGGTGACTTCACAGAGAAGGGCGGCAGCCGCGCGATGCGTTCGCTTCTTGAACGCGCCCCGGACCTGGACGCCGTCTTCGCCGCCTCCGACCTGATGGCGGTCGGCGCCCTGGCCGAACTGCGCCGCCACAAGCGGCAGGTGCCCGGCGATGTCGCCGTCGTCGGATTCGAGGACTCCGTCCTCGCCCGCCACACCAACCCGCCTTTGACGACGGTGCGTCAGCCGGTGGAGGAACTGGGCCGCACGATGGCGCGGATCCTCACCGACATCACCCAACACGGCGCGCTTCGGCAGCAGTTGACGCTGCCGACGGAGCTGGTGGTGCGCGAGTCGTCCTGAACCGCCGCCCTCAGCCCATCGGATCGCCGTCCGCCAGATACCGGGCGCGCAGGCGGGTGAAGGCGGTGGGCGTCGGCCGGCGCGGGAGGAATTCCTTGATCAGTTCGGCGCACTCGCGCGGCCTCGCCGTGCCGGTGTCGCATTCGAGGTCGTAGTCGCCGTGCTGATGGACCAGGTCGTACTGGAGTGCCGCGAGGCCGAAGGGGCGGTCGCCGCGGGCCTTTTCGCGGCGGGCCAGTTCGTCCGGTGGGCAGTGGACGCCGACGAACAGCACGTCCGTGGGGCGCAGCACGGTCAGGCAGTCGACCAGTCTCCACGGTTCGCTGAGAACGTGGTCGACGACGACATCGTTGCCCACCTCGGCCATGGCCGCGATCGAGCGGTGGAAGCCCTTTCTCGTCCGGCGAAGAGCGGTGTCGAGGTCCTCCTGGGCGAGGGGCCGCTTCGTGCGCATCGCGTTGAAGCCGTCCACCGCCAGATGGAAGAAGACACCGTCCTCCAGGATGTCGAGCAGTTCCCGGGCGATGCTCGACTTGCCTGAACTGGACGTGCCGTTGAGGAAGATGATCCGACCGGCTGCCATGCGGACATGATCACACGGCTGTGCCCGGTACCGGCCGCCCGTCTGAGGGGGCCGGTACCGGGTGGGCCTGGCCGGGTGGGGTCGGGTGGGTGGGGTCGGGTGGGTGGGGTCAGGAGGTGTTCAGGGTCCATTTCTGGTTGGCGGCGCCGGTGCAGGTCCAGATCTGGGCGGGGGTGCCGTCCGCGGAGTTGTTGCCGGTGACGTCCAGGCACTTGTCCGCGCCGGTGTTGACCACATCGTGGGTCGTGGGGTTGTACGACCACTGCTGCGCCGTGCTGCCGTTGCAGCCGTAGAGCTGCACCCGGGTGCCGTCGGCCGTCGAGGCACCGGTCACGTCCAGGCACTTGCCGAGTGCCCGCACGCTGCCGTCGGCGCTCACGGTCCAGCGCTGGGCCGCCGTGCCGTTGCAGGTGTGGAGGTGCACCGCGGTGCCGTCGGCCGTGGCTCCGCCGGCGACGTCCAGGCACTTGCCCGCGAGTCCGGTGAGGGTGCCGGTGCTGCCGCCCGGGTTGCCCGACGGGGTGCCGGACCAGGTGAAGGTGGCGGTGGTGCGGGCGGGGAGGCCGTAGGTGAAGGACTGGCCGCCCCAGTCGACGCGGACCGAACGGGCGGAGGTGCCTCCGTTGTGGGCGATCAGGGCCTTGGAGCCGTCGGGGTTGCGCCAGGCCACGTTGGACACCGCGGTGCCGGCGGTGGAGGCGATCCGGTGGGCGCCGGGCCTGACGAACTTGGTCAGGTGGCCGGTGGTGTAGTACTCGACCGTGTAGTCGACCTGCCCTGCCCGCGGGCCGCCTTCCTGCACGGTGATCAGTCCGGTGCAGGTACCGCAGCCGCCGTTGTGCGGCCCCATGTCCTGGTTGAGAGCCAGGCTCCATTTGACCAGGCTGCTGCTCCAGTTGCGGGCGTAGCCCACGATGTCGGCCAGGTCCTCGTTGTGCTGGTTGCCGATCCAGGTGCCGCCGGAGTGCTCGGTGCTGAACTGACGGACGTTCGGGTACTGGCCGTGCACCTGGCTGCCCACCGCGGGGTCACCGGCGTAGCCGTGCCAGGCGATGCCGCCGAAGAGCGGGTCCTCGCGCAGCCCGGCGTCCGCGAGGACGGGGGCGCCGAAGCCCGCGTAGTCGCCGTAGTTCCAGTCGTGCACGAGGACCTTGGTGTCGATCCCGGCGGCACGGAAGGCCGGGTAGACGTGGTTCTTGGTGAACTCGACGAGACCGGAGGGGTTCCAGCTCATGCCGGGGTAGTTCATGGCCGTGGGGTTGCCCGCCTGGCAGCAGTTCGGTTCGTTCTGGACGGACAGGTAGTCGATGTCCACGCCGACGGCCTGGTAACTCCGGACGTACTTGACCAGGTACTGGGCGTACAGGGGGTAGTACTCCCACTTCAGCCAGCCCATCTGGTCCATGCGGCCGTTGTCCTTCATCCAGCCGGGTGCGCTCCAGGGCACGCCCTTGACCCGCAGTTGCGGGTTGAGCTGCCGGGCCTGCGCGGTGAGGAGCCGGACGTTCGTGTCGTAGCCGTTGGCGCCGAAGTCGGACAGGTCGCAACAGGTGTCGTCGAGCGAGACGTGGCCCGGCCGGGACAGGTCGGAGGCGCCGATCGGGTTGCGGACGAAGGACAGCCCGATGCCGTCCGTCGGTGAGAACAGTTTGCGCATCACGGCGTCACGGGTCGCGGCGCCGACGGCGCCGCCGCGCAGCAGATGGGCGGTGGTGTCGGTGATCGAGGCGCCGCCTCCCTCGAACTGCTGGTAGGTCGTCGTCTCGTCGACGGCGATCGTCTGGTCGGCGCCGCCTCCGGCGGGGCCGAAGGCCACCGGTGTCTGTGGGGCCAGGCCGCGGGTGACGTTGCGGCCGCCCGCGTCGGACGTCGTGGTGAGCCATACGTCGACGCGCTCACCTGCGGCCACCGCCTGCTGCGTGGCGCCGGGAGCGAGTGTCAGGGCGAGAGCGAGGGTGAGGACCGCGGCCAGCATCGCGGGGAGCCGACGGGAGGGGGGTGTGCCGCGAAGCGGAACGCGTCTGCGCAGGGGCGTCATGGGCGTGACCTCTCGGTGGGGGCGTCCTCACCTTCAGGACCTCGGAACCTTCAGGACGCCGGAGACCTTCAGGGGTTGAACGCGGGGCGGGGCAGACCTGCCAGGGGCGACAGCGTCAGGGACCGCCACCGAGACCGTGATGAGGTAGGAGGTGAGAACTGCGGGTTGTGCCGTGCCAGCAGACCGACCGGCTTACCTCAAGGCATGATTGAACTCTTAAGGCATGTCCCCGTCAATACAAAGGTCTACGGAATCCGGTGCGTCATACGGGGCCTTCGCCCCCGCGTCATCACTTCTTGGCTGCGGTTATCTCTCCGTTCAGGTACCGGAGTTCAGAGGGACTCCCACCCAACTCGCAGGATCGGGAGGCCCCTCCCCGGTCTCGCGGGGTCCCGGACTTTGAACTTTCTGATGACAAAGTATGGACACGTCAAGCGGAAGTCCTCTAACTTGACGGCGCAAGTACAGCGCCACCGCAGCAGACCGGAGCGAAATCCGGCACGGTCCGGTCCCCAACTCGTGGAGGGCCATTGCGCAACCGTCTGTTCCCACGTGCTCGAAGACACCTCATCCCTCTGTTGTTCGCGGGGACCCTGGCCGCGGGGCTGTGCTCCGCGCCGCCGGCCGTCGCCGCTCCCGCGGACATTCCGCCCCAGGAACCCGGGATCACACTGCGCGTGTTCGACGTGCAGACGCCGCTGAGCAAGCTGTGCACCCTGAAACCGGGTCAGACTCCCAACCACGACAAGCTGATGCCGACGGTCGACTGGTCCACCGAGGCCGACTTCGGCGGGCTGTCCGATCACTTCGTCACCGAGGCGTCGGGCTACCTGAACATTCCGAGCGACGGCTCGTACGTGTTCCGCCTGACCAGTGACGACGGCTCACGGCTGGCGATCGACGGTGACACGGTGATCGATCACGACGGGCTCCACGGTGCCGAGCCGAAGGACGGCACGGTCCATCTCAGCACCGGGGCCCACCCGTTGCGCATCGACCACTTCGAGCGCGACGGCGGGCAGCAGCTCCAGCTGGCCTGGAAGCCGCCGGGCGCGAGCGACTTCACCCTCGTTCCCCGGGAGGTACTGAGCACCGACGCCGGGGTCGTCCGGGTCACGGCGCCGGGCCGCAAGGAGTGCGAGGCGAGCGGCGACTCCCCCGGCGACGGCCTCCCGCTCACCGATGTGCGCCCCGACCTGAACCTCACCGATCTGCGCCCGGACGGCTTCGAGCCGCAGGTCAGCGGCATGGACTGGCTGCCCGACGGGCGTCTGGCGATCAGCACGTGGGGCGGCACGGACAACGTTGCGGGAGAGGTCTACCTGCTCGACAACGTCACCGGCGCCACCAGCCGCGAGAAGGTCACCGTCACGAAGGTGGCGGGTGGGCTGCGCGAACCCATGGGGATCAAGTACGTCGACGGAGCCCTGTACGTCTCGCAGAAGCACGAACTGACACGGCTCGTCGACCGCGACGGCGACGAGGTCACCGACGAGTACCGGACGGTCGCGACCTGGCCGTACGGAGGCAACTTCCACGAGTTCGCCTTCGGTCTGCTCTACCGCGACGGCCACTTCTACGTGAACCTCTCCGTCGCCATCGACCTCGGCGGCGCGACCACCGTGCCGCAGCCGGCACCGGGCCGCGGGGCCACGTACAAGGTCAGCAAGAAGACGGGGAAGATCAGCCCGGTCGCGGGAGGACTGCGGACGCCCAACGGCATCGGCTGGGGGCCCGACGGCAGCATCTTCGCCACCGACAACCAGGGCGGATGGCTTCCCTCCTCGAAGCTCGTCCAGATCAAGCAGGACCGCTTCTTCAACCATTACACCGAGCCCGCCGGCCCCTTCGACGACTCCCCCGTCACCGAGCCGGTGCTGTGGCTGCCGCAGAACGAGATCGCCAACTCCCCCTCCACCCCCCTGTACCTGAAGAAGGGCCCGTTCGCCGGGCAGATGCTGCTGGGCGACGTCACCTACGGCGGCCTGCAGCGCGCCTACCTGGAGAAGGTGAAGGGCCAGTACCAGGGGGCCGTCTTCCGCTACACCCAAGGGCTCGAGGCCGGCATCAACCGGGTGACCCAGGGGCCCGACGGCGCGATCTACGTCGGCGGGCTGGGGGCCGACGGCAACTGGGGCCAGGAGGGCAAGCTCAGGTTCGGCCTGCAGAAGCTGACGCCGAACGGCCGGAACACGTTCGACGTCAAGACCATGCGTGCCGTGCCCGGCGGTTTCGACCTGACGTACACCCAGCCGGTGTCCGACGCCACCGCCGAGCAGTTGGCGACCCACTACCGCGCGGAGCAGTGGCGTTACACGCCGACCGCGGACTACGGCGGCCCGAAGATCGCCGAGGAGCAGCTGCCGGTGCGCTCGGCGACGCTCTCGAAGGACCGGCGTACCGTCAAGCTCCGGCTGGACGAGCTCAAGCCGGGCCGTGTCGTGCACATCCGCTCCCCGCGTCCCTTCACGTCGGACTCCGGTGAGCAGTTGTGGAGCACCGAGGCCTGGTACACCCTCAACCGGATCCCCGGCAAGCAGCCGGCTCCCGCGACCCGGTACGAGGCGGAGGAGGCACGTCTGACGGGCACGGCCGGTGTCGGCACCGACCACACCGGCTACTCCGGCAGCGGTTTCGTGGACCGTTACGCCACCGAGGGCAAGGCCGGCACGACGTTCGACGTGACGGTCCCGAAGTCGGGCGCCTACGACGTGGGGCTGCGCTACTCCAACGGGCCGGACCCGTTCCGGGGCACCAAGTCCCTGTCCCTGTACGTCAACGGGAAGAAGCTGCGGCAGACGAAGCTCGCTCCGACCGACAACTGGGACTCCTGGTCGACGCAGACCGAGCAGCTGGCGCTGCGCGCCGGGGGCAACACGGTCTCCTACCGGTTCGACACGGGCGACACCGGTCATGTCAATCTCGACATGCTCAGCGTCCATCCGCGCGGAGCCCAGGTCCCGCTCTTCGACGGCACGGCCGCCTCGCAGGCGCAGTGGCAGCACACGGACGGCCGGAGCCTGCGCTGGCCGCTCAGCGACGAGGAGTCGATGGAGGTGTGCTGCGGCGACATCCGCACCAAGGACGCGTACCGGGACTTCAGACTGCACCTGGAGTTCCGGGTCCCGCTGCTTCCCCCCGACGTCACCGGACAGGACCGCGGGAACAGCGGCATCTTCCTCCAGGACCGCTACGAGCTGCAGATCCTCGACTCCTACGGTGACACCACGCTCGACACCAACGAGGCAGGAGCGTTCTATCTGAAGCGGGCGCCCGACAGCAACGCGGCGACGGCGCCCGAGACCTGGCAGACCTACGACATCGACTTCCGCGCGGCCCGCTTCGACGACAGCGGCCGCAAGACCGCCGACGCCCGGGTCACGGTGGTGTGGAACGGGCAGAAGGTCCACGACGACATCGCCCTCGACGGACCGACCGCCTCGGGCCGGTCCGAGACTCCTGCCGCGGGAGCGATCCGGCTGCAGGACCACGGGAACAAGGTGAGGTTCCGCGACATCCGGATCACTCCCCTGACGTGATTCCCCCCGTCGTGCCGGGCGGCCCTCGCGGC
>NZ_JBHXQZ010000024.1:45182-86032 GCF_042717095.1 Streptomyces sp. NPDC058632
GCGCCGTGCGGCGCCGCCCCCCACGGCCGTCACATGTCCGGCTTCCCGGCCGTTTCGGCCGGGCCCGGTCCGCCGGTCGAGGCGGTGTGAGCGGCGCGGCGGCGGAGGGCGTCCTCGTCCGTCAGCGCGTCGTAGGTGAGCAGTCTCGGCAGCGCGACGGCGAGCAGACCCACCGAGGCCACGCAGGCGAGACCGCCGGTCCAGAAGGCGGGACGGGTGCCGGTCCAGCCGGCCATCGCGCCCGCCCTGACCTGTCCCAGCTGCGGGCCGACGCTGTACGACAGCACCTCGATGCCCGCGAGCCGGCCGCGCAGTTCGTCGGGGATGGTCTGGTTCCAGATGGTCGAGCGGCCCAGCCCGCTCAGCATGTCGCCGGCCCCGGCCACTGCCAGACAGCCCAGCACCAGCCAGATGTTCGACAACCAGCCTGCCGCCGCGATGGCCAGGCCCCAGCCGGTCGCGCCGCACACCACCAGGAGACCGTGCCGCCGCACCCGGGACACCCAGCCGCTGGTCAGGCTCACCACCACCGAGCCGACGGAACCCGCCGCGTACATCAGCCCCAGCGACCAGTCGGCGTCCAGTTCGTCGGCGAGGAACGGGAAGATCGTGTTCGGGAAGGCGAAGAACATCGCCGCCATGTCCACCGCGTACGTGCCCAGGAGCACCGGCCGTGACCAGGCGTACCGTGCTCCCTCGGCGATGCCCCGCAGCGACGGCTTCCCGGCGTTCTCGGCCGCCGGCATGGGCGCGAGCCGCAGGCACAACAGCAGCGAGACGGCGAAGCCGGCCGCCGTCGTCGCGTAGGCCGGGGCGTTGCCCGCGTACGCCACGACCAGGCCGGCCAGGGCGGGTCCGGCGATCGCGCCGATCTGCCAGCGCAGCGCGTTCAGGGCGGCCGCCGCCGGGAGTTGGTCGTGCGGCACGATCCGGGCCATCAGCGAGTCCAGCGCGGGCCGTTGGAGCCCCACCAGGGCCGCCACCCCGGCCGCGACCACGTACAGCGGCCACAGCATCGGTTGCGGCAGCGTCGCGTTGACCAGGAGGACGACCGCGAGCACGCCCAGACCCGCCTCGGTGAGCAGGATGACCCTGCGCCGGTCCACGGCGTCGGCGAGTGCGCCGCCGTACAGCCCGAAGACCACCAGGGGCACCAGTTCGACCGCGCCCATGGCGCCCACGGCGAGGGGTGATCCGGTCAGCTCCTTGATCTGCAGCGGCAGGGCGACCAGGGCCATGAAGCTGCCGAAGGTCGTGACCAGCCCCTGCACCCACAGGAGCCGGAAGTCGCGGGAGGACCGCCAGGGCGAGAGGTCGGGCAGGACGGCGGAGAGTGCGGAGGTCACCTCTCGCTCCGTGCCACCGGCTCGTAGGAGGACACGGCGGCCGCGGTGAGCAGGCGCCGGCGGGTTGGGTGCATGGTCGGACTCCACGGTCGCGGATGACGGAGGCGCCGGTCCACCCACGCCCGGGGCCCGGATGCCGTCATGGAGTGTGTGCACCGCACCAGAAGCAGGACTTAGGTAAGCCTTGTCTTGCGTCCAGCACGGTAAGCGTACGACCTCGGTGGTCGCAAACGATCGCCGGGGACACCGGTACGGCGGTCCTCGAGGGCGCCACCGCCCCTGGCACTGCCCGCCGTCCCGCCGATGGTTCGGACGCGCATACCGGCCGCCGGCGCCGTGAACGCCGACCAGGCATGGCGGGAAGCGGAGACTTCCGGGGCATGGCCATCGGTACGGGCTACGTTCACGTCGACGTACAGACGGGGAGATCCCGCCTTCCGGGAGCAGTCGAGTCCGCCGAGCCCGACCTGTTCCGACCTGACCGGGCCCTGTGCGCCGCCGTAGGGGCGCCCTGCGCACCGTCCCTGCTCATGGCCTTGTCAGTGTCCCGGACACGGATGTATAACGTTGTAAAATCAAGACCGGCGGCTCGGCGCCCGGCTCACGCCGACGGCGTCCGTATCTGCACCGGTTCCCGGTCCGGGCCGCTCACGAAGGGATTGTCGTGCGGGTCAGCCTCAAGGACGTCGCCGCGCACGCGGGGGTCTCCATCAAGACCGTCTCCAACGTGGTGAACAACTACCAGCACGTCACCCCCGCCATGCGCGAGCGCGTCCAGAGGTCCATCGACGCTCTGGGCTACCGGCCCAACCTGGCCGCCCGGCACCTGCGCAAGGGGCGTACGGGCATCATCGCGCTCGCGCTGCCCGAACTGGGCAACCCCTACTTCGCCGAACTCGCCGCCGCCGTCATCGACACCGCGGCCGAGCACGACTACATCGTGCTCCTCGACCACACCGGGGGCCGGCGCGAGCAGGAGATGCTGGTCAGCCAGGGGTTCCGGGCCAGGGTCATCGACGGACTCATCCTCAGCCCGCTCGAGCTGGAGGCCAAGGACCTGCGCGACCGCGCGGAGCACGTGCCGCTGGTCCTGCTCGGCGAACGGGACTACGACCTGCCGTACGACCACATCGCCATCGACAATGTGGCCGCCGCCCGTGCCGCCGTCCGGCACCTGGTCTCCCTGGGCCGCCGGAAGGTGGCGTTCATCGGAGCGCGGCGGGGACACAGTCAGCCCGCCCAGCTGCGTGTGCGGGGCTGGCGCGAGGAACTCACCGCCGCCGGACTCCCGGCCGACGGGAGGCTGGTCGCCGCCGTCGACGGCTGGGGACACGCCGACGGCGCTGCGGCGATGGCCCACATCCTGGACAGCGGAGGGCGCCCCGACGCGGTGTTCGCCTACAACGACCCGATGGCCATCGGGGCGATGCGGGTCCTCCACGAGCGGGGCCTGCGGGTCCCCGGGGACATCGCGGTCGTCGGGTTCGACGACGTGCTCGAAGGGCGCTTCAGCGCGGTGACGCTCACCTCCGTGTCACCGGACAAGGCCGCCATCGGCCGGCTCGCGGTCGAGTCGGTGCTCGCCCGGCTCCACGACGCGGCTCCCGAGCCGCGCCGTGTCTGGGCGGACTACCGGCTGGTCGAACGGGAGAGCACGCTGGGCCGGGCCTCGGGCGTCGACGGCACGGGCACCTGATTCCCGCTCACCCGCCCCCTCCTTCCCCCGCATTCCTCCCGTCCCGCCTTGTGCGCAAGGGGTTTACAGCATTCTTCCAACGATGTCGGACCTGATGGCGGCGAACCGGACGCCGCCTCGCACACAGGGAGCACCACCAGTTCCGCGCGCCCTACAGCTCCCCAGTTCCCTTTCAGCGTCACCTGGATCGGGGTCACCATGCAGCGCACCACTCACCGCTCTCAGCTCCTCGCCCGTCCTGTGATCACGGCCATGGCCGCCATGGTGGCCCTCACCGCCACCTCCTGCGCGAAGTCGGAGGACGACGCGTCGGACAGCAAGAAGTCCCCGGCCGCCGCGGCCGACGCCGGCCAGAAGGTCGCCTCGCCGAAGCCGGGCAGCAAGACCTGCGCCATCGACGCGTACGGCGGCGAGAAACTCGACCTCAAGGGCGCGACCGTCGGCTTCTCCCAGTCGGAGAAGGAGGCCAACCCGTTCCGCATCGCCGAGACGCAGTCCATCAAGGACGAGGCGGCCGAGCGGGGTGTCGAGCTGTTGACGGCCAACGCGCAGTCTCAGTTCTCCAAGCAGATCAGCGACGTCCAGGACCTGCTCGCCAAGGGCGCCGACCTGCTGGTCATCGCGCCGCTCAACTCCGACGGCTGGGACCCGGTGCTGCAGGCCGCCGCCGCCAGGAGGGTCCCGATCGTCACGATCGACCGCAAGATCAACGCGACGGCCTGCAAGGACTATGTCTCCTTCATCGCCTCGGACTTCGTCGAGCAGGGCCGGCGGGCCGCCGACCGGACGATCGAGGCGACGGGCGGCAGGGGCGAGGTCGCGATCCTGCTGGGCGCGGCCGGGAACAATGTCACCACCGAACGCACCAAGGGCTTCAAGGACCGCGTGGCCGAGAAGGCCCCGGACCTGGAGGTCGTCTTCGAGCAGACCGGCGACTTCGCCCGGGAGAAGGGCCAGCAGGTCACCGAGCAGCTCATCCAGTCCAAGCCCGGTATCAAGGGCATCTACGCGGAGAACGACGAGATGGGCCTGGGCGCGGTGGCCGCGCTCAAGGGTGCGGGCAAGAAGGCCGGCGACGTCGAGATCGTCACGGTCGACGGCACGCGCAACGCCGTGCAGGGCATCGTCGACGGCTGGATCACCGGCGTGATCGAGTCCAACCCGCGGTTCGGCCCGCTGGCGTTCGAGACGCTGGACACCTTCACGCAGGGCAAGGAAGTGGCCCAGGACATCATCATCGAGGACGGCGCCTACGACACCTCGAACGCCGAGCAGGACCTCGGCAAGGCCTACTGATCCCCTGCGGGGCCCGGCCTGTCCGGCGGGCCCCGCCGACCGTGTGGGTCAACGACCGGCAGGCCGGCGCACCGCACAGCGGCGGCTTCGACGCGTTCTCCCACGACATCACCGACCTTCTCGGCAGTGGCACCAACACCGTCGTCGTCTCCGTGTGGGACCCCACCCAGACCGGCGGCCAGGCCGTCGGCAAGCAGCGGATCAACGACGTGACACCGCATCCGGGCGGCGGCATCTTCTACACCGCCGCGTCCGGCATCTGGCAGACGGTGTGGCTCGAACCCACGGCGCCCGCCCACATCACCCGCCTGGACATGGTTCCCGACCCGGCGAACAACCGGCTCGAGGTCACGGTGCGGGGCACCGGGGCGAACGGCCACCGGGCCAGGGTCACGGTCTCCGTCGGCGGTAGCCCGGTGGGCACCGCCGCCGGCCCCGTCGGCGGCGAGTTCACCGTGCAGGTGCCCTCCGCACGACGGTGGACCCGGACGATCCCTTCCTCTACGACGTAGGGGCGGATCTGCTCTCCGGCGGCACGACGGCCGACTCCGTCGGCAGCTACACCGGGATGCGCTCCGTCGGCGTCGCCCGCGTCGGCGGGGTCCTGCGCCCCGTCCTCAACGGCGAGTTCGTCTTCCAGACCGGCACCCTGGACCAGGGCTACTGGCCGGACGGCATCTACACGGCGCCCAGCGACGCCGCCCTCCGGTACGACCTGCAGAAGCACAAGGACCTCGGCTTCAACATGGTCCGCAAGCACATCAAGGTGGAGCCGCAGCGATGGTTCTACCATGCGGACCGGCTCGGTCTGCTGGTGTGGCAGGACATGCCGTCCATGGACCTGCGCACACCGGACGCGGCCGCCCGCACCCAGGGGGAGGCCGAGTACGACCGCGTCATCGACCAGCACCGCAGCTCGCCCTCGGTGGTGATGTGGGTCAACCAGAACGAGGGCTGGGGCCAGTACGACCAGGCCCGCATCGCGAACGAGGTCAAGGCGTACGACCCGTCCCGTCCGGTGAACAACATGAGCGGTGTCAACTGCTGCGGCTCCGTCGACGGCGGCAACGGGGACGTCGTGGACCACCATGTCTACGTGGGGCCCGGCACCACGGTGCCCGACGCCACCCGGGCGGCCGTCCTCGGCGAGTACGGCGGCCTGGGCCTGAAGGTGTCCGGTCACGAGTGGTATCCCGGCGGCGGATTCAGCTACGAGGACCAGCCGGACGCGGCCCACCTCGACGACCGGTTCGTCGGCCTGCTGGACGCGATCCGCGAGGTGCGGCCGGGGCGGGGCCTGTCCGGCGCGGTCCACACCGAGATCACCGACGTGGAGAACGAGGCCAACGGCCTGCTCACCTACGACCGTCAGGTCGTGAAGGTGGACGAGGCGCGGATCAGGGCCGCCAACCGGGCCCTGATCGAGGCGTCCCGCTCGCCGGCGGCACCCGTCACCCTGCCGGCCGGTCGGTACCGGTCTCTCGGCGTGACGACACCGGGGCTGACGGACCGGTATGTGCGGCACCAGGACGGCGCGGTGTTCACCGAGGCCGTGGACGGCGGCAGCAGCGCGCTTCTGAAGAACGACGCCACCTGGAGGATCGTCACCGGCCTCGCCGACGGCTCCTGCTGCTCCTTCGAGTCGCGGAACCATCCCGGCGAGTATCTGCGCCACCGCGATTACCGCGTGTACAAGGAGTCCGGCAGCGGCGGCCTCTTCCGGGCGGACGCCACCTTCTGTCCGGTGCGCGGCGCGAACGGGGCGGTGCGGCTGTCCGCCTGCAACTTCCCCGAACAGTATCTGCGCCACTACGAGGCCCAGTTGTGGCTGGCCACTCCGGGCGGTACGCACACCTGGGACAGTCCCGCCCTGTTCGCGCAGGACACCACCTGGACCGTGGCGGCGCCCTGGGCACCGTGAGCGGTGTGCGGCACCCGGGGGTGACGGACGGTGGCGGTCCTCGGGCCGCCGCCGGCAGGCACGGTGTCCGTGCCTGCCGGCGGGCCGGTTACGGCTTCTGCCCGTCGTGCAGGGCGCTCACCTCCTCGGCGGTGAGCGCCCTGTCGTACGCGTGGACCTCGTCCACTGCGCCGTCCCAGAAGTCGGTGTCCGCGCCGTTCCACTGGGCACGCCCCACGGCGAGCGGTCCGGAGCCGACGTAGGCGGGGCCGGCGGTGGTGGTCTCCGCCAGTTCGCCGTCGACGTAGAGGTCGATCTCGCCCCGGGCGTCGTCACGGACACCGACGAGGTGGTACCAGCGGCCGGTCTCCGGCCGCGTCTCCAGCCGTGCGCGCCGGCCGTCGGGAGTACTGAAGGCGAAGGCGCCCTGCCCGTACTGGAGGTAGAAGGGGCTGGCCTGGCGTCGCCCGTCCTGGCTGATCGCGGTGGCGTAGTTGCCGGGGAGCGAGTCGAGCCTGACCCAGCCGGCGATCGAGTAGCTGCCGGTGGTGTCGAGCACGGGTCCGGCGGTCTCGGCGTGCTGTCCCTGTCCGTCGAACTCGAGCGCGCTGCCGCTGACGCCGGGGGTCCAGCTGGCGCCCCCGGTGAGTGTCAGGGGCCTGCTGTTGGGGCCGTCGTCCTTCGCGGTCGTGCCGGTGCCCTCGTCGAGGCTCCAGTGCCCGCCGCCCTTGAGCTGTTCCCGGTCGCCCGCGGCGGCGCCGGCCGCGATGACCTCCCGGTTGATCTCGCGCACCTGGGCCGGGTCGACCTTGGTCTCCCGCCGGTCGTAGGTGTAGAGGCCGTTCAGCTCGTTCTCCAGGTCGGTGATCTGTGTGTACACCGAACCGGAGAGTTCTGCGGCGGCCTGGTCGAGGTAGAACTGCTCGGTGTTCTCCACGTACTTGCGGGTCAGCGCCTCCTTGTCGGCGACCCCGCTGTAGATCACCGTCGGCGTGCCGGGCCACATGTGGCCCGGGGTGCGCAGGGTGAAGCCGCCGTGCTCGCCGTCCATGGCCGCCCGGTGGTCGGGGAACGGCGGGTCCTCGTTGGTGTAGTCGTGGTGGTCGATGATGTCGCCCTTGCCCGAGTCACCCTTGGAGTTGCAGCAGTTGACACCGCTGTGGGCGTTGACGACGCGGGAGGGGTCGGCGGCCTTCACCGATTCGGCGATGCGGCCGCTCTCCTCGCGGTTCCACTCTCCCCAGCCCTCGTTGAAGACGATCCAGCCGATGGTCGAGGGCGAGTTGTGGTGCTGGCGCATCATCTCGCGGCCCTGGTCGACGAAGGCCTTCTGTCCGGTCTCGTTGGTGATGTTCCCGGAGACGAAGTCCTGCCAGACCAGCAGGCCGAGCTTGTCCGCGTGGTAGAACCAGCGTGCCGGCTCCACCTTGATGTGCTTGCGGACGGCGTTGAAGCCGAGCTTCTTGTGCGCCTCGAGGTCGAAGGCGAGCGCCTTGTCGCTGGGGGCGGTGTAGAGGCCGTCGGGCCAGAAGCCCTGGTCGAGGGTGGCGAGGGAGAAGACGGGCTTTCCGTTGAGGACCAGCTTCTGGTAGCCGCCGACCTCCTCGATCCCGATCTCGCGCATACCGAAGTAGCTGGTGACCCTGTCGGCGGACCGGCCGTCGGTCAGCCTGACGTCGAGGTCGTAGAGGTAGGGGTCGTCGGGGCTCCACAGGTGCTGCTTCGCCACGGGGAGCCGGAGCTCACGGCCCGCCGGGCCGCTGACCCTGCCGACGATCTTGCCGCGGGCGTCGCGTGCGACGGCCTGAACGCGCGCCTTCGAGGAGGCGCCCTCGGACTCGACGGTCACCGCCAGGCTGCTGGTGTCGATGTCCGGCGTGGTGACGACGTTGTCAATGGCCGTGTCGGCGACGGGTTCCATCCAGACCGTCTGCCAGATGCCGGACGACTGGGTGTAGAAGATCCCGCTGGGGGCCGTGTGCTGCTTTCCCGTGGGCTGGTCGGCGCCGCCGGTGTCGGTGACCGCGACCACGACCTCCTGCGCTCCCCTGCCCTTGAGCGCGTCGGTGATGTCGGCGCCGAAGGCGGTGTAGCCGCCGGTGTGTTCGGCGACCTTCCTGCCGTTGACCCACACGCGGGCCTGGTAGTCCACGGCGCCGAAGTTGAGCTTCAGCCGCTTGCCCTTGCCGACCTCCCAGTCCTTCGGCACCTCGACGAGCTTGCGGTAGAACATGTGGTCCTCGTGCCGCTCGAGCCCGGACAGCTGGGACTCGACGGGGAACGGCACGGTGATCCTCTCGTCCAGGTTCTTGCCGAAGACCGGCTGCTCGCCCGCCTCGGCACCGCTGAACTGCCAGGTTCCGTTGAGGTTCTTCCACTGGGACCGCACCTGCTGCGGACGGGGGTACTCCGGCAGCGGGTTCTTCTTGTCCAGCTTGTCACCCCACTCCGTGGTGAGACGGTGAGTGGAGGCGTTCGCCGCGTAGCGGACGATCCGGGGCACGGTCTCGTCGCCGGCCGTCAGGCCGCCCTCGCCGTCGTAGGTGAACCGGACCTGCTGGCTCTTCTGGATCGGCTTCGCGAGCGTGACGAGGAGGGAACTGTGGTCGCCGGGGGCCGCCTTCACCGAGGTGACCGGCATGGCAGTCGTGTCGGCCTCGATCTTCAGGTGCTCGGCGACCTCGTCGAGGTCGCCGAGCCGGTCCTCGAAGCGGGCGCGCAGCCGCTTCCCGTCCTCGGCGACCGACAGGTCCACCGGAAAGACCTCGAAGCCGGCGGGCGGCGTGAACGCCGACTCGGGGACGAGTTGCTTGGACATCGTCGGGCTCGACCAGCGCAGGAACATGTTCGACCCGCCGAGGTCCTGGAACATCTCCAGCCGGAAGGTGTGCTGCTCACCGGCGGCCAGCCTGATCGGCTCGCTGGTCTGTTCCCTGTCCCAGTCCGGCTCCCAGTGGTCGATGACCGGCTTGTCGTCGATGAAGAGGCGGAATCCGTTGTCGCCGACGGCGTGGAACGTGTAGTCGCCGGTCGCCGGCGCCTCGATCTGCCCCGTCCATCGGGCGGTCGTGTGCTCCGTCCTCCCGGTCAGTTCCTCGAACGTGCCGGTCAGGCCCGAGAAGTTGATCTGCGGTTCCAGGAGGGTGCCGCCGAGCTCGGCGAAGTCCCGGGCTCCCGGCGCCGACATGCTGAAGTACTCGCCCTTCAGGCCGTGCTGCTCGATGGCGGCATCGGCTGCCGCGCCGGCGGTACGCGCGGGCGTGCTGCTGCTCGCGGGGTGCGCGGCCGCCGCGGCGGGAACCGCGGCGCCGGTGGGCAGGATCAGGGCCGCGGCGGTCAGCAGAGCCCACCATCGGGCTCTCGGGCGGGTGTGTTGTCTTGTCATCGAACCTTTCCTCGCGCAGGGGGCATGGAGACAGGACGAAACAGAACTGCGTCAGGTGAACGGCCTTGCCGACGGGGCGTGTTCACCGGTGGCCGACGCGGGACCGCCGGTACGGCACGGCACCGGCGCTGCGATGGCCAGAAACTCTTTCAACGTTGGAAATTCACCGTGCAGCGGAATGACAACACGTCACCGAACGGCTGTCCAGACTTCGCGCACAGCTGGTTGACCGTCAGGAGACCCCGCCGCCGGGGCGGGCCGGCGGTCTTCGCGGGCGCGCGACGGGGCATCCCACGGGGGATGCCCAGGGCGGGCTGCTCTGCCGCACCGGCCCGGACGGGGCGAAAGAGGGCGAGGCAGGCGGGGTGCCGCGGCCGGGCCACGGAGGACCGTGGCGGGCCGAGGTGGCACGGACCTCAGGGAACGCGGGCGACTCCGACGTACAACGGGATCCGCTCACTTTGGCTGTGCTGCTCCCCGGACTTCGGGTGCCAGCGCTCCCACAGCGAAGTTGTGCACCGTGCAAAGTGACGGGTTGCCAGAGCACGGACCGGGCACTCATAGTGACGGGGTGACCAGGTCGATCCGGGCCCGACGGCAGGCTCGGGCCACGCGTGGCCACGTGGACACCTGTCATGACCGCCCCCACAGCGCACGGCATCCGGTGCTCCCCCACGTCAGGAATCGTTCGTGGCCTTGACCGACGCCACCCCCACGGCCGGTGGCACCCCTCCCCCCGACCTCGGCTGCGCCGCCTGCCGGGCCGCCTACTTCCTGCCCGCCGACCGCAGAACCGTCGGCAGGGCCCGTCGCCTCGTGACGGAGCAGCTCGGATCCTGGGGCGTGGACCCGGACGGGTGCGACACGGCGGCTCTCGTGGTGAGTGAGCTCCTCACCAACGCCGTGCTCCACACGAGCAGCCGGCGGATCTCCTGCACCGTGGAGGCCACGCCGGAACTGGTACTGATCCAGGTCACGGACGACGGCAGCGGGCCGTCCGTGCCCCGGCCGCGACGGGCCGGTTACCGGGACGAGGTCGGACGCGGGCTGCTGCCGGTCAAGACCGTCTCGGAGCGCTGGGGAGTGAGCTGCGCCGAGTACGGGGACGGCCGGACCGTCTGGGCGGCGCTGCGCACGACCCGGTCCTGAGCCCGTCGCCGGTCCGTCCGGCCGGCTGTCGCCGCCGGACCCCCGCTCTGACATCATGGACCAAACGGAACTCCGCTCCGGAACGAGGGTACGGAACCATGTTCCGTACGACAGGTCCGGCAGCGCAGGGAGCGGTGTGGTGAGCGGCAGCGGCAGCGGCAGCGGCAGCGGCAGCGGCAGCGGCAGCGGCAGCAAGGATGCGGGGCGCGCGGGCCGGCCCAAACGGACGGATGCCCGGCGCAACGAGAAGACCCTGCTCGACGCGGCGGCCACCGTCTTCGTCAGGTCGGGCGTGGACGCGCCGGTGCGCGACATCGCGACCGAGGCCGGTGTCGGGGTGGGCACGATCTACCGCC
Source organism: Streptomyces sp. NPDC058632 (assembly GCF_042717095.1). Lineage (NCBI taxonomy): Bacteria > Bacillati > Actinomycetota > Actinomycetes > Kitasatosporales > Streptomycetaceae > Streptomyces > Streptomyces sp. NPDC058632. The sequence goes on from NZ_JBHXQZ010000024.1 coordinate 56,311, forward strand.
ACTTCCCGACCCGGGCGGATCTCATCATCGCCGTCTACCGGCACCAGGTCGAGGCCTGCGCCGAGGCCGGTCCGGTCCTGCTGGAGAGCAGTGCGACGCCGCACGCGGCACTGCGGGAGTGGATCGGTCTCTTCGTCGACTTCCTCGTCACCAAGCACGGACTCGCCGGTGTCCTGCAGTCCGACAACACCGGCTTCGATACGCTGCACGCCTACTTCCTCGACCGGCTCGTGCCCGTGTGCGCCGAACTCCTCGCCGCGGCGGCCGCGTCCGGTGAGATCCGCAGCGACGTGGAGGCCTACGCGCTCATGCGCGGCGTCGGGAACCTCTGCATCGGCGCGGACAGCGATCCCCGCTACGACGCACGCCTGCTGGCCGGCCTCCTCGTCACCGGACTGCGTCAGCCGCGCTGAGGCCTTCGGGCACCCCCTCTCACCGCTGCGTGCCGGATGGGTCCGTGCCGTGCGCGTGTCGGCCGGGCTCGGACACAGACCGCTGGCCGCGGCCTCCCCCCGTCGCGGGAGACTGCCGGGATGATCGACCGAGTCGGCGGGAGGGGACCGGGACAAGGACACCCTGGAGGCCGCCCTGCGCTGTACCCCGTACGAGGACGACGAGGAACCGGCCGGCGAGCCGGACGGCGCTGCGGCCCGCGCGGTGCTGGAAGGGTTCCGTCCGGCGCTGCGGCGTGCCCGGGATCGGCGGGACGCCGCGGCCGACTGGAACGACGGGTACGGCGGCTACGAACCGGCGCCGCTGGAGGGCTACGCGGTCCTGTGCAGAGACGTGTTCGATCCGTCCCACGTGCGCGGCCGCGACAGCAAGGCCGGCCTCCGCGAGGCCGAGCGCGTCATGGCCGCGGGTGATGCCGAGGGCCGCCGGGCCGATTGTGCCGAAATCGTCATCGATCCGGAGCGGGGCGGCAATGCACTGTTCTTCCCCGTCGCGGCGGAGGAGAGGGAGGGGTACGAGGCGACCGAGCCGGACGGGACCGTGGTGCGCCTCGCCTTCGCCGCCCACGACTTCGACCAGGTCCTGTCGTCACCTTCCCGTCACAGCGCGCCGTGACAGCACCCGTCGGACTTCGCGGCCCGCCGGGGCCGGTCAGCGGCTGTCGGCCTCCCTTGCCGCCTGCTCCAGCCGGCGGCGGTGGGCCTCCCACCAGGCCGCGTCACCGGACGGCAGGCCGCTCGCCCCCTTCCCACAGCCGACGGTCCCGTCGATGAGCTCCCGCACGATGTCCGCCTGGCCGGCGTGCCGGTGGGTGTCGGCGATCACGCGCACCAGGAGGTGGTGCAGTGTGGTCGCCCTCCGCTCCGCCGGCCACCACGGAACGTGGCCGACGGTGTCGAGCGAGAGTGCGGCGAACGTCCTGTCGGCGTGCTCCCACGCCCGGTGGTAGAGCATGACGATCTCCTCGCGCGACTCGTCCGCGGTGGCCCACATGTCCGCGTTGGGTTCGGCATCCTCCGTGTACCACCAGGACGGCGGATCCTCCCGGAAGAAGGGCCGGCCGAACACGTCGCCGAAGTACCCCAGTTCCACTCCGGCGGCGTGCTTGACCAGCCCCAGCAGGTTGGTGCCGGTGGGTGTCAGCGGGCGGCGGACGTCGTACTCCGAGAGCCCTTCGAGCTTCCACACCAGGGCTTCCCTGGCATCCTGCAGATAGCGGGTCAGGTCCGTTTCGGGATTCGGGTCGGTCATGCCGCGCAGTCTCGCATTGGGCACTGACAGCCGGATGTCACCGTCCGAGGACGGAGGAGAACGCGTTGCGGATGTCGGACTTCGAGGAAGTGACCTACTTGTTCGAGGGGATGTCACCGTAGGTGAAGAAGAGCGACGGGCAGGTGGAGCCGCTGATCCGGACCGTGCGGCCGGCCACGCGCTCGCCGGTCCGCAGGGCGTACACCTGCACCGGGAGCGAGACCTTGCGGAACGTGACGTTGCTGATCTGCCCGCTGGTCTCGCTCCGGTAGGGGCAGGCGCGCACGGCACCTCCGAAGCCCTGCCGGCCCGCGCACACCACCAGTGCCGCCTTTGCCACGTCGGTGGTCCGCCACGCGCCGGGAAGTTCGCCCGAGTGCTCGCTGTCTCCCACGAACAGGGCCCGGCCGGAACCTGCGCGGCGCGCGGGAGCCCTCTCGTACTTCGCCGGCGCCCCGCAGTAGCGGTTCTCGCGCACCACCTGCTGGATCTCGTCCAGTTGCAGGGCCGGCACGGCCTTCCTGATCGCCTTGCGGGCCCGGCCCCCATGGCGGTCGCCGGGGTAGTCGTCCAGCAGCCGCTGGTAGCGGGACTCCGCCCGCGACCACTCCTGAGTACCCGTCGGAGCGTCGCCGCAGCCCATCAGCGCGGCCGGAGCGAGCCGGCCGGCGGTCGGTTCCCGGCGGGGCAGTGCCACGGTCATTGCTCTTTGGGCCAGCCGGTGTAGGCCTCGGCGAGGTAGGTCGAGCCCGCGGTCGAGCCGGTCACCGCGGCCAGTTCGCCCTCCTGGCGCCGTACGTCGAACGGGGTGGCCTCCGGCAGGGTGTGCAGCATGGTGGTCATCCAGTACGAGAAGTGCTGGGCCTTCCAGACCCGGGCGAGCGCGCGCTCGCTGTAGGTCTCCAGCGGGGCGGTGTCGCCGCTCGCGACGGCCCGCTCGAGTTCCTCGGCCAGGACCCGTACATCGGCGAGGGCCAGGTTGAGGCCCTTGGCACCGGTCGGCGGCACCGTGTGCGCGGCGTCACCGGCGAGCACGAGCCGCCCGTGGTGCATCGGCTCCTGGACGAAACTGCGGAACGGGAGCACGGTCTTGGAGGTGATCGGCCCCTCCTTGAGCGTGTGCCCGTTGGCCCCTACACGGGACTGGAGTTCCTCCCATACCCGGTCGTCGGACCAGGCGGCGGCGTCCTCCGCGGGGTCGCACTGGAAGTACATCCGCTGGACGGTCTCGGTGCGCCGGCTGATCAGCGCGAAGCCGCGCGGCGAGTGGTTGTAGATCAGTTCCGGAGCGCTGGGCGGCGCCTCGGCGAGGATGCCGAACCAGGCGAACGGATACTCGCGGAAGTACTGCGTGCGCCGGGCCTCGGGCACCTCGCGGCGGCACAGGCCGCGCGACCCGTCGGCGCCCACCAGGAAGTCGGCGCGTATCTCGTGGGCGGTGCCGTCGGCATCGGTGAACCGCATGGCCGGGGCGCTGGAGGTGAGGCCCTCGACCGACACGTCGGTGACGCCGAACCGGACGTCGCCTCCGTCGCGCTCGCGGGCGTCGGCGAGGTCGATGAAGACGTCCGTCTGGGGGTAGAGCCGGGTCGAGGCGCCGACCAGGGCCCGGAAGTCGATCCGGTGGGCGCCCCCGCCGAAGGCCAGTTCCATCCCGTCGTGACGGTAGCCGTCGCGGTGCACCCGGCCACCGACGCCGGTGCCGGCCAGCAGGTCGACGGAGCCCTGTTCGAGGATTCCGGCGCGGTGGGTCTCCTCGATCTCACGACGGCTGCGCAGGTCGACCACGACGGAGTCGATCCCGGCACGGGCGAGCAGGTGGGAGAGCATGAGCCCGGCGGGACCGGCACCGACGATGCCGATCTGCGTACGGCTGTGGACGCGCGAGGATGACATGGCCGCCATTCTGCGTCCGTCCGGGCCGCCCGGCCAGGGACCGCTTCCGTCCAGTGGAAACTGGATCGGCCGCGGGTTCGGCCCATAATGGCCGGCCGGGGACGATCCGTGTTCCCATGGCTGATCGAGTGAGGCGATGAGGCAGATGTGGCCACGAGTCGGCGGTATGCGCGCACTGGAACTCGGCACCCCCGACGGGCTGCGCGACGAGCTGAACTCTCTCGTTCTGGCCGGACGGAAGACCGCCACGACCGGCCTGCTGGCCGAGTACGTCGAGGAGACCGAAGGGCTGGAGTTCCCCGGTGAGCGGCTGGCCCTCCTGGACAACGACGGCCGCGCTGTCGCCACGGTCGAGATCACCGGCGTGGAAATGACGTCCTTCGCGGAGGTCACGTGGGAACACGCTGCCGCCGAAGGCGAGGGCGACGCTTCCCTGGAGGACTGGCGGGCCGGCCACCGTCGCTTCTGGCAGCGCGAGGGCATCCCGGTCGAGGACGGCACTCCCCTCGTGTGCCTCACCTTCCGCGTGGTGCGCACCGGCTGACCCGCCTGGCGCCCCTCGCCCGGCGGGTCGGCGGCGGTACACGACGCGCCGGCCGCCGGATCCCGGGTCACCGTGTCCTGGCCGAAGGGCTCCCCGCGTGTGGAGCGGTTCGCTCCCAAGTCCGTGGAGCGCACCGCTCCCGACCCGCCGTTCCAGGTGGAGTTCGCCGAGTCCGGTACGGTCGTCGAGACCGGCGCGGAGTTCAGCGCCGGCGGCACGTCCGTCTTCGCCGCCACCGGCTCCGTGGGCCCCGTCCGCGACGAGCAGGGCGCTCCGCCGACCGGCCGTGCGCGCTCCATCGCCAACAGTCCGCACCCCCTGGAGAACCCGGGTGCGATCATCGAATACCGCTGGGAGCGCCGACCCGGTGCCCCCCGGGCCCGCTCCGGTACACCGAGGAGCGCACGAAGCCGTCCTCACCCCGCCGTCCGGCCGGTGCCCCGCACACGTCCGGGCACCCGGGGACGAGGACGTCTGCCGTACCCGTGCGGGCCGGGCAGTCGCACGGGACCACCGGTGCGCAACCCCTACATGTCGGCGCCGTACGTCCCGTACTCGGGTCGTCCCGTCGTCTCGTAGGTGTGGACGGCCAGGCCGCGCGGGGTCGTCTCGTGGCGGACGAGGCGCAGGCCGGTCGGGGCGACGCCGGCCGGGAAGAGACGGCGGCCGGTGCCGACCAGCACGGGGGCGATCACGAGGCGCAGTTCGTCGATCAGGCCTGCGGCCAGAAGGGACTGGGAGAGCCGGGCGCTGCCGTGGAGCTGCAGTTCACGGCCGGGCCGCCGCTTCAGGTCGGCGACCTGGGCGGGGACGTCGCCGGAGAGGATCGTGCTCGGGCTCCATTCGGCCTCGGTCAGGGTGTGGGAGGCCACGTACTTCGGCAGGCCGTTCATGAGGGGGCCGAAAGGCGGTTCGGTCATCCTCGGCCAGTCCCGTGCGAAGCTCACGTACGTGCGGCGCCCCAGCAGGAGGGCGTCCGCCTGGCCGAGCCAGGTGGCGGCCAACTGTTCGAAAGCCGCGTCCAGGTACGGTACGAACCAGCCGCCCCGGGTGAACTCGTCGCTGGTGTCCTCGTCCGGGGACCCCGGGCCCTGGTAGACGCCGTCCAGCGTCAGGAACTGCGTCAGCGCCAGCTTCATCGCGCACCATTCCTCTCCTCGACGGGGGCGGCGTCCGTTCCGCGCCGCTCCCCGCTGTTCCTCCTTCTTGGACGGTGTGACGTGCGAGAACTCATCGGTCCGGCCGCGCGCCGGTGGCGTGTGTGCAGGTCGTGCACGATGTGCGCCGATAACGCGAGTGACGCGTGAACTTTGCGATACACCCCACACTGTTTGCCGGAGCGTCACAGCAAAGTATTGCCCCTCAAACCGGATCATCCCCGCAGATATCGGGGCTCCTCCGGTGGCTTGTGCGGTACGGTCCGACGATCGCGCCGGCATCCGGAGCAGCGGATCCACCCCCTCGTCGGCTTTAGGATCGTCACCGGCCTCCCCCTCGTACCGACGTCCCGTTTCCCGGGCCTCTTGGCAGCCGCGAACGCGTCTGCCGTGCAGGGTCGCGTGACAGCGACGCGTGTGAAGAAAGGTGAACTCCATGGTCCTCGGACTGCTGCGACGCCGGCGCTCCCACGGCGCCCACGGCGCCGCGTCGGCCCTCTCCGTTCCCCTGCCGCCCGGCGCGGGGGTATTCGGCTGCGAGGTCGTCGACACGCTGGCGCAGCCGCTGGGCGGAGCCGAGGTCACGGTGACCGGGCTGAGCAGCCACCGGGTCGCGGCCCGCGGCACCACCGACCCGTACGGCTATTTCATGGCGACCCTGCCCCCTGGCACCTACAGCGTGATGACCGTGTCGGAGGGCCTGTCACCGGTCCGTGAGACCGTCGAGATAGCCGCAGGCGTGGTGCTCCCTCCGCGGCGCGTCGTGCTCGAGCCCGCACGTCAGCTGGAGCTCCCGCCGTCCGGCACCTGGCTGTTCGACCCGCCGCACACCGCGATCCGGTTCATCGCCAAGCACGTGGGCATGGCCCATGTGCACGGCCGCTTCACGCGGTTCGAGGGCGGCATCCGTGTCGCGCAGAACATGGCCGACTCCCAGGTCCAGGTGCGGATCGACGCGTCCAGCATCACCACGGGCAACCAGACCCGCGACAACCACCTGCGGTCCGGGGACTTCCTCGACGTCGAGCACTACCCGTACATCGACTTCACCAGTACCAGGTTCGCCTATCGCGGCGGCTCCAAGTGGACCGTGCACGGCACCCTCACCATGCACGGCACCAGCCGCTCCGTGGGCCTCGACACCGAGTACCTCGGCACCGTGAACGGCGGCTACGAGCAGGAACTGCGCTGCGCCGCTCTCGCGAAGGCCGAACTGCACCGCGAGGACTTCACCCTCAACTGGCGCTCGATGCTCGCCCGCGGCATCGCCGTGGTGGGGCCCACCGTCCAGCTGGAGCTCGACGTACAGGCCATGTACCGGACCCACGACACGCCGACACCGCCCCAATGAACGCCGTCAACCGGGTCTCCGTGCCGAGCGGTCACCCGGTGCGCGGCCGCACCGGGTGACCCGGCACTCATGCCGGGCGGCAGCGGCGGCGGAGCAGTTCCACACCGGGGCCCGCGAGGTCGTCGCAGCACACCGCGCGTCCTGTCATCGCCGTCACCAGGGCCACGGTGGGGCCGGTCACCAGGGGGCCGGAGCCGGTGGCGAAGGGGCCGTCGGCCGGGTGGTCGCGGCGAGTACACGCGGGACGGTGTCCATGAGGAGGTCCGCACCCCGACCACAGCTCACCGCGGCTGCCCGGCGAGGCGGACTTCCAGGAGATGGCCGGGGCGCGCACGCGGCGAGCGCGCCGCATCCCGAGCGCTTCGGGGACCTTCTCGCCAGGTGCTCCGCGGCGGGCACGCCCCGCTGCCCCGGGCCGCCGGCGACCTGCGCGGGCCGGCGACTCCCACGCCGGTGGTCATCGGCGACACCGACTCCGTGCGGGCCGAGCACGCCGCCGGGATGCGGCGGCTGATTCCGCGGTCGCGGCCGGACGTACCGCTACCGCCCCCCGCCACGCGCACGGCCCCGATGTGCCGACCCGTCCCCCTGCTCCCGCCGCCGCTGGGCGAGTTCCTCGACTGGGCACCGGCGGGGAGCGGGACGGGTCGGCGGGCGGTGGTCGGCTCAGGCGAGTTCCACGAGGAGGTCGCCGCCCTCCACCTGCTGGATGCGGTTGATGGCCAGCCGGGTCACCGTGCCGGACTTCGGAGCGGTGATCGCGGCCTCCATCTTCATCGCCTCGATGGTGGCCACCGTGGCACCGGCCGCCACCTCGTCGCCCTCGGCGACCGTGAGGGTCACCACTCCGGCGAACGGCGCCGCGACATGGCCGGGGTCGTTCCGGTCGGCTTTCTCGGTGACCGGGGCGTCGGAGGCGGCGGCCCGGTCGCGGACCTGGATCGGCCGCATCTGGCCGTTCAGGGTGGACATCACGGTGCGCATGCCGCGCTCGTCGGCATCGCCCACGGCCTGGAGTTCGATGAGCAGCCGCACCCCGGGGTCGAGGTCGACGGTGTACTCCTTGTCGGGGCGCAGCCCGTAGAAGAAGGCCTTGCTGTCCAGGACGCTGGTGTCGCCGAAGGTCTGCCGGTGCGTCTCGAACTCGCGGGCCGGACCGGCGAACAGCAGCCGGTTGAGCGTGGCGCGGCGGTCCTTCGCCAGCCCGGCGCGGTCGTCGGCGGTCAGTTCCTGCACGGGCTTGGCGTCGGCGCGGCCGCGCAGTGCCTTGGTCCGGAACGGTTCGGGCCAGCCGCCGGGCGGGGTGCCGAGTTCGCCGCGCAGGAAGCCGATGACGGAGTCGGGGATGTCGAACCGGTCGGGGTCCTGCTCGAAGTCCTGGGGGGACACCCCGGCGCCCACCAGGTGCAGGGCCAGGTCGCCGACCACCTTCGAAGACGGGGTGACCTTGACGAGTCGGCCGAGGATCCGGTCGGCGGCGGCGTACATCGCCTCGATGTCCTCGAAGCGGTCGCCGAGGCCGAGGGCGATGGCCTGGGTGCGCAGGTTGGAGAGCTGCCCGCCGGGGATCTCGTGGTGGTAGACGCGGCCGGTGGGAGAGGCGAGGCCCGCTTCGAAGGGGGCGTAGACCTTGCGGACGCTCTCCCAGTACGGCTCCAGGTCTCCGACGGCCTGGAGGTCGAGGCCGGTGGACCGCTCGGAGTGGTCGGTCGCCGCGACGATCGCCGACAGGCTGGGCTGCGAGGTGGTGCCCGCCATGGACGCCACCGCTCCGTCGACCGCGTCCGCTCCGGCCTGGATCGCGGCGAGGTAGGTGGCGAGCTGTCCGCCGGAGGTGTCGTGGGTGTGCAGGTGGACCGGCAGGTCGAACTCCCGGCGCAGGGCGGACACCAGGGTCGCCGCCGCGGGCGCCCTCAGCAGGCCGGCCATGTCCTTGACGGCCAGGACGTGCGCACCGGCGTCCACGATCTGCTCGGCCAGGCGCAGGTAGTAGTCCAGGGTGTAGAGCCGCTCGGACGGGTCGGACAGGTCGGAGGTGTAGCACAGGGCGACCTCCGCGACGGCCGTCCCGGTCTCCCGTACGGCGTCGATGGCGGGCCGCATCTGGGCGACGTCGTTCAGCGCGTCGAAGATGCGGAAGACGTCGATGCCGGTGGCCGCCGCCTCCTCGACGAAGGCGTCGGTCACCTCGGTCGGGTACGGCGTGTAGCCCACGGTGTTGCGGCCCCGCAGCAGCATCTGCAGGCAGATGTTGGGGACGGCTTCCCGCAGGGCGGCCAGGCGTTCCCACGGGTCCTCGGCGAGGAAGCGCAGGGCGACGTCGTAGGTGGCGCCGCCCCAGCATTCCAGGGAGAGCAGCTCGGGCAGGGTGCGCGCCACCACGGGGGCGACGGCGAGCAGGTCCTTGGTGCGGACCCGGGTGGCGAGCAGCGACTGGTGGGCGTCGCGGAAGGTGGTGTCGGTGACGCCGACGGTGGGTGACGCGCGCAGCCGGCTCGCGAATCCCTCGGGGCCGAGTTCGGCGAGGAGCTGCCGGGAGCCGGCGGGCGGTTCGGCGGTGGCCCGCTGGGACAGGTGGGGCAGCTTGGTCGTCGGGTCGATCAGCGCGGGGCGCTCGCCGTGCGGCTTGTTCACCGTGACGTCGGCGAGGTAGGTCAGCAGCTTCGTGCCGCGGTCGGCGGAGTGGCGCGCGGTGAGCAGGTGCGGGCGCTGCTCGATGAACGACGTGGTGACCTGTCCGGCCCGGAACTCCGGGTCGTCGAGCACGGCCTGGAGGAAGGGGATGTTGGTGGAGACGCCGCGGATGCGGAACTCGGCCACGGCGCGCCGGGCCCGGCCCACGGCGGTGGCGAAGTCCCGGCCCCGGCAGGTCAGTTTGACCAGCATGGAGTCGAAGTGTGCGCTGATCTCCGTACCGGCGTGGGTGGTGCCGCCGTCCAGGCGGATGCCGGAGCCGCCGGGCGAGCGGTAGGCGCTGATCCGGCCGGTGTCGGGGCGGAAACCGTTCGCCGGGTCCTCGGTGGTGATGCGGCACTGCAGCGCGGCGCCGCGCAGGGTGATGTTCTCCTGGGCGAGTCCGAGGTCGGCGAGTGTCTCACCGGCGGCGATGCGCAGCTGCGCCTGGACGAGGTCGACGTCGGTGACCTCCTCGGTCACCGTGTGCTCGACCTGGATGCGCGGGTTCATCTCGATGAAGACGTGGTTCCCGTCGCGGTCGACGAGGAATTCCACGGTTCCGGCGTTGCGGTAGCCGATCTCGCGGGCGAAGCGCACGGCGTCGGCGCAGATGCGGTCGCGCAGCTTGGGGTCGAGGTTCGGCGCGGGCGCGAGTTCGATCACCTTCTGGTGGCGGCGCTGCACCGAGCAGTCGCGCTCGAACAGGTGAATGACGTTGCCCTGGCCGTCGGCGAGGATCTGCACCTCGATGTGGCGGGGATCGACGACGGCCCGCTCCAGGAAGACCGTGGGGTCGCCGAACGCGGACGCGGCCTCCCGCGAGGCCGCCTCGATGGACTCCCGCAGCTGGGCGGGGTCCTCGACCCGCCGCATCCCGCGCCCGCCGCCGCCGGCGACCGCCTTGACGAACACGGGGAAGCCGACGGCATCGGCGGCGCGGACCAGTTCCTCCACGTCGGTGGAGGGTTCCGAGGAGCCCAGCACCGGCACGTCCGCCGCGCGGGCCGCGGCGACGGCACGCGCCTTGTTCCCGGTCAGCTCCAGGATGCGGGCACTCGGTCCGACGAAGGTGATGCCCGCCTCTTCGCACGCCAGGGCCAGCTCGGGATTCTCGGAGAGGAATCCGTAGCCCGGGTAGACGGCGTCGGCACCCGCCCGGCGTGCCGCGTCGACGATCTCCTCGACCGAGAGATAGGCGCGCACCGGATGCCCGACCTGACCGATCTGGTACGCCTCGTCCGCCTTGAGCCGGTGGAGCGAGTTGCGGTCCTCGTGCGGGAAGACCGCGACCGTTCGGGCGCCCAGCTCGTAGCCCGCGCGGAACGCCCGAATCGCGATCTCACCACGGTTGGCTACCAGCACCTTGCGGAACATGTTGATCCCTTCAGCCTGCCGGTGACGAAGACCATCGTGTCGGTGGCGGGCCCGGTGCGCCATGTGAGCCGGACCACTCGTCCCACGCCGGGCGGGGAATCCGTTTCGGTGCCGTGGGCACGTCAGTGTGCGGGGGCGGCGTCCTGACGGGCGGGGTGGCCGAGCCAGTAGCCGAAGCCCCGGCGGGTGCGGATCAGCGCGGGGTGTTCCTGGTCGACCTTGAGTCTCAGGCGGGAGACGAGCTTCTCGATGGCCGAGTTGGCCCGGTACTCGCCCCACACGTGCCGGCTGATCTGTTCCTTCGACAGCACGCGTTCGGCGTTGGCCAGCAGGTGGCTCAGGAGCCGGTACTCGGCGGGGGTGAGGTCGAGCTGTCTGGACCCGCGCCACGCCTGGCAGGTGGCGTCGTCCAGGACCAGTTCGCCGTAGCAGTGCATCCCCTGCTGCTCGGGGGTGCGGCCGCGCAGCAGGACCTGGGCCCTGGCCAGGCCTGGTCCTGGACGGCACCGCGGTACCCGAGGAGGCCCGGAGGGTCAGCGGTGAACTGGCCGCCCATCTGGACGACCTGATCAAGCGGAAGACAGACGACCCGGGCGAGGACGTGCTCTCCGAGATGGCCGGCCGGGTCCGCGACGGGGAGATGTCGCACACCGAGGCCGTCCACATGGGCGTGGCGATGCTGATCGCCGGCCACGAGACGACCGCGACGATGATCAGCCTCGGCACCCTGGCACTGTTCGAGCACCCCGGCCAGCTCGCCCTGTTGCGGGAGACCGACGACCCGAAGCTGATCGCGAACGCGGTGGACGAGCTGCTGCGCTACCTGAGCATCGTCCAGACCGGTGTGCGCCGGGCCGCCAAGGAGGACATCGAGATCGGCTCGGTGGTCATCCGCAAGGGCGAGGGCCTCGTCTTCGACCTGCACGCGGCGAACTGGGACCCGGAGGCGTTCCCCGAAGCCGAACGGCTGGACCTCACCCGCCCCGCCCGGATCCACCAGGCGTTCGGCTACGGACCCCACCAGTGCCTGGGCCAGAACCTGGCCCGGCTGGAACTCCAGGTCGCCTACGGCACCCTCTACCGCCGCATCCCCACCCTGCGCGCGGCCGCCCCGATCGAGGACCTCTCCTTCGACCACACCGGGACGACGTACGGCGTCCACAGCCTGCCCGTCACCTGGTGACCGGCCCCGCCCTCGCCCCCGCACACAGCACGACCGGCAGAACCGGAAGGACCGACCGAGTGACAACGACACGTGTGGAACTGGACGAACCGAAGTGCGTGGCGTCGGGACAGTGCGTTCTGGCCGCCCCCGACGTCTTCGACCAGCGGGACGACGACGGAGTGGCGGTCCTGCTGGAGGAGTACCCCGGTGAGGAACTGCTCCATGGCGCGCGCGAGGCCGAGGCGGTCCGCCCGGCCGCGGCGATCCGCCTGGTGCAACGGTGAGCCGCGTCGTGGTCGTCGGTGCCTCGGCCGCCGGACTCGCGGCGGCCGAGGCATTGCGCCGGGCGGGCCACGACGGCCCGCTCGCCCTCATCGGTGACGAGCCGCGCGCCCCGTACGACCGCCCTCCGCTGTCCAAGCAGATCCTCTCCGGCGCGTGGCCGGCCGGACGGCTGCCGTTGCGCCGGGACGAGGACCTCGACGCCCTGGATTTGGACCTGCGGTTGGGGACGGCGGCGACCGGTCCCGCCGCGAGCCGCCGTACGGTCGCCCTGATCACCCAGGAGACCCATGTCTTCGCGGGCCCGCTCGCCGACGGCCTCCGTCCCGCCGAGCTCGACGCCACCGGCTGCGTGCCCCCGCGGGACCCCCGACAGCCTCGGTGAGACCGCCGGGCTGTGCCTGCGCGACGAGGAGGACCGGATCGGCGTCGGCCGCGACCACCGCGTCCGCACCGCCCCGGACGTCACCGCGGACGTCTGTCTCCAGGGCGGCACCGGGCGCTCCCCCGGTCTCACCTCGACGCTGCTGTCCATCACGGCCGTCCGCGTCGGCGGACAGGCCCGCCGTCATCGGCGCGTCCGCCCACGGGCGGACGCGGGTGCCGGCCTCCGGTACCCCGCCCGGGTTCGGGGTACCGGGCGTCGCGGTGGGCCCTGTCCCGCGTGGTCGGAGTCGGCCGGTGGTGCGACGCTGGGGTGGAGAGGTGTCCGCGGACGGGAGGCCGGGAGGGAATCCGATGGGACGCGATGTCCCGGCGCTGGTGTTCACCCGTGAGGACCGCCGCCGGTACCGGATCAAGATGCAGGAGTGCCTCGACACGTTCGCGAAGATGCTGCGGGAGGCGCGCTTCGAGGCCGAGCGGCCCCAGGTGGGACTGGAGATCGAGCTGAATCTGGTCGATGACCGGGCGGAGCCCGCGATGCGCAACAGCGACGCGCTCGAAGTGATCGCGGATCCCGCCTGGTCCACGGAACTGGGCCGGTTCAACCTCGAGGTCAACGTTCCGCCGCGCCGGCTGACGGCGGGCGGCCCCGACTCGTGGGAGTCCGAGATCCGTGCCGCGCTGAACCACGCCGAGGACCGCGCGAAGTCGGTCGGCACGCATCTGATCATGACCGGCATCCTGCCGACGCTGCGGCAGGAGGACGTGGGTGAGTCGGCGCTGTCGGAGAACCCGCGCTACCGGCTGCTCAACGACCAGATCTTCGCGGCCCGGGGCGAGGACCTGCACATCGAGGTCGACGGAGTCGACCGGCTGCGCACCTACGCGGACACGATCACTCCCGAGGCCGCCTGCACCAGCACCCAGTTCCACCTCCAGGTGTTCCCGGAGCAGTTCGCCGACTACTGGAACGCGGCACAGTCGATCGCCGGGGTCCAGATCGCCCTGGCCGCCAACTCGCCGTTCCTGTTCGGAAAGGAGCTGTGGCACGAGACCCGCGTCCCGCTGTTCGAGCAGGCCACCGACACCCGCCCGCAGGAGATCAAGGTGCAGGGGGTACGGCCCCGGGTGTGGTTCGGGGAGCGGTGGATCAACAGTGTCTTCGACCTTTTCGAGGAGAACCTGCGGTACTTCCCGGCGCTGCTCCCGCTGTGCGACGAAGAGAATCCCGCCGAGACGCTGGACCGGGGCGACATTCCCGAACTGGGCGAACTGACCCTGCACAACGGCACCATCTACCGCTGGAACCGGCCGGTCTACGCCATCGCGCACGACAAGCCGCACGTGCGGGTGGAGAACCGGGTGCTGCCGGCCGGCCCCACCGTCGCCGACACCCTGGCCAACGGCGCCTTCTACTACGGGCTCACCCGCGCCCTGGTGGAGGAGGAACGGCCGGTGTGGTCCCGGATGTCCTTCTCGGCCGCCGAGGAGAACCTGCACACGGCGGCACGGCACGGCATCGAGGCCCGGCTGTACTGGCCCGGGATGGGCGAGGTGCCGGTGCCCGAACTGGTGCTGCGGCGTCTGCTGCCCCTGGCGCACCGCGGGCTGGAACTCTCCGGAATGGACGAGGCCTGGCGGGAGCCGCTGCTCGGCATCATCGAGCAGCGCTGCGTCACCGGGCGCAACGGGGCGGTGTGGCAGAAGGAGATGTTCCACCACATCGACGCCACGGCCCACTGCGGCCGCCATGAGGCCCTGCGCCGGATGACGCAGCAGTACATCGACTACATGCACCTCAACGCCCCGGTGCACACCTGGCCCGTCGACTGACGCGGTCGATTGCCGGAGCAGTTGCCGGGCCTGTCCCCATCCCGTTCGCCGCTCCGCCCGGCGCCGTCACGGTCGAGGCGTGGACGGACGACGGGACGCGGCCCCTCCTTCCGGAGATCGACGAGGTCCACCTGCACTGCCCGCAGTCGCCGCGCCGGTCCGGGGCCCGGGACCCCACGGCCTGGCACGCCCAGGCGGCCGGCTGAGCCGTACCGGGGGCGGTGACGCCTCCGCCGGCCGGGGCCGTCGCGACGGCCGGCCCGCACGAACGGCAGCCGTAGCGGTCAGCCGTCGGTGGTCCGGCCGAGGACCCCGGACACCTCCCTGCGCATCACGTCGCCGATCTCCGGGGGGAGCGAACCGAGGTCCGTGGTGTCCAGGGCCCGCAGTGTCTCGTCCGCACCGGCCGCGCAGTCCGCACTCCCGCCGATCACCTCGTAGCCGTCACGGACCGCGACGCGGACCCTGCGTCGTCCGTCCTCCTTTGCGTGCACGGCGGTGGCGACGACGAGGGGCGGCGGTCCGCCCGCTTCGGCGGGCGCCTTGTGGTATCCGCTGGTCATCGGGGCGCGCCAGCGCAGGCTGAGGAGCAGATGGCGCTTGGCCACCACCTCGGCCAGATCGGTCTCGAAGGCTCCGTCCCGGTCCAGCACGGTGGCGCGTGCGTCCAGGACGAGCGCCGCCGGCAGCAGACACCGCAGGGTGCTGCCCACGATGTTGCCGCCGACCGTCGCCGTCCGGCGCACCGCTCCGGTGCCCACGGTGGAGGCCGCGCCGCGCAGGACCTCCGGTACCCGGTCGTCGATGCGGTGCAGCAGAACGGCAGCACCCAGCGCCTCGCGCCCGATCACGTTGGCCTCCGGCAGGCTGCGCAGGGACATCGCCTGCTCGGGAAAGCCGTCCCGCTGCCAGAGCGCCCACACGAGGGTGGCTCCGCCGATGGGCACCGCTCCCTCGGCCATGCAGTTCTGCGCTTCGGTCAGGGATGTGGGCAGACGCAAGAGCATGGCGGTCGACCTGCTTTCCTGGGCTTCGGCCGACGGAACCGGCCACTCCGCTGCATGATCATGGACACCGCATTCTCCGCACGGGCGAGGGGGCGCGTACAGGGCTCACACGAACCCCGTGTGAGCCTGTCGTACGCCCGGGGGCCGGTGTCCGGCCCCCGGGAACTCCTCCGGGCCCCTCGCCCGCGAGGGACCCCGGGCACCTCAGAGCAACCGGCGGATGTCACCGCGAACCCGGTAGAAGCCACCGGCCGCCGGATGCAGGGCGTCCACGACATAGCGGGCTCCGGGCTCGCGTATCGCGCGCGGGAACTGCACGTTCCACGACGAGTCGTACCCCTCGGACACCACGTGCACGCGCAGACGGCCGGAGTCCTGAACGCACTGGACGACGATCGCCCCGGTCGGGGCCTGGGCCACCGCGGTCACCGCGCTCGCTGTCGTGGCCGGCGCGTAGGTCGGCAGCGCCTCGGCGAGCTTGACGTCCCGCGCGACCGGCACCGTGCCCTGCTGGGCGGCGGAGACGGCCGCCTCGCTCGCGTCGACACAGACCAGCGAACCGTCGGTGGTGACCAGGTACAGCCGCTCGTCCCGGTACTGCATCGACAGGGCCGAGCCGCCGCCCGTGCCGAGCTTCCACAGCCGGGTGCCGTCCTGGTCGAAGCAGTAGACGGACGACGCCGCGTCACCGGCGAACACGAACCGGCCGCCGGGCGAGGTCGCGCACGAGTACACGGCGCTGTCGCAGGCATAGGTGGCCTCGATGGCCCCGCTCGCCTTCGACAGCCGCTGCACCACGCGGTGCGCGGTGCCCGCGTACACGGTGTCGTCCTCCTGCCAGCCGAACAGCACGCCGCCACGGGTGGGCGTGTGCCACAACTCGCCGCCGCCGTCGGGCGCGTAGGCGGTGACGCCACGCTGATGACCGTGGTAGACGGCCCGGTCGTCGGCGCGCACCATCCAGGCGTGGTCGCCCTGGCTGCGGCGGGACCACTGGTGCTCGTCCTCGTGGTCGATGACGGTGAGCTTGCCGTCGCGGTCCGAGACGTCCAGCACGCCCTCGTGGATGTCCAGCCAGAAGATGTCGACGTCCGCGGCGATGTCGTACGCCGCGAACGGCAGCTTGGAGGACAGGTCGTAGACCTTGCCGTCGTCACAGCCCGCGTAGATCCAGAAGTCGTCGGCCACCAGGCACTTCACGCCGTCCGGCAGGTTGAAGCGGGCCAGCACCCGGCCGTCGTGGCCCAGCGTGTAGACGTCGCCCGCCTGGTTGCCGACCCAGCAGTGCTCGTCGTCGACGTGGATGCCGAACGCCGCGGAGCCGGTGCCGAACCGCCACAGCACGGGAGCCACGGCACGCGCGGTGGACGGGGCGGACGCCACCTGACGCCGGGTCACCGCACGCGGCGCGCGCTGCCCGGCAACGGCGGGGGCGTACCCCTTGCGGACCTTCTCCCCGACCTTCTTCGCGGCGGCGGCCCGCGCCTTGTCCGCCGAGGGGAAGGTGGTGATCTGGGTCTGCCCCGAGGCACCGATCCGTCCGTAACGAACGGTCACCACCAGGCCGTCGACGGTCACCTCGTAGAACTTGTGCGCGGCGCCGTCATCCTGCGACAGCTCCAGATACGTCGTCGACACCGACCCGCCAGACATGACAGAACCCTCCCCGGAGCGGGCCCCCGGCCGTTCCGGCAGGTCCCACTGATCGAACCGTAGGCGACGCCACTGACAATGGGCCGCCGGTGATCAATGCACGGAAGCAACCTGTCCCGGTTCCGGCGAGTCCCCTGTATCGCCTGCCTCTGCGCCGCCGCGCGTCCCCGGCTGCGGGCACACCACGAACGAACGACGAACGGACCCATGAACACCGTGACCCTGCTGGACGTCCTGCTGGACGCCGCCCGCCAGTCCCCCGAGCAGCTGATCGTCCATGTCAGGGGCGACGGCGGCGAGACGGCCGTCACCTTCCGGGAACTCATGGCC
Organism: Streptomyces sp. NPDC058632; assembly: GCF_042717095.1. NCBI lineage: Bacteria > Bacillati > Actinomycetota > Actinomycetes > Kitasatosporales > Streptomycetaceae > Streptomyces > Streptomyces sp. NPDC058632. The sequence goes on from NZ_JBHXQZ010000024.1 coordinate 73,667, forward strand.
GAGTCGCTGCGCGTCGCGGGCGGTCTCCGTGCCGCGGGCGTCCCGCCGGGCACCTGCGTTCCGGTGCTCGCGGAGCACGGCGCCGACTTCCAGCCCATGTTCTGGGGCGCGCTCGCGGCCGGTCTGGTGCCCGTGCCGCTGGCGCCGGACGTACGGCGGGTCCGGCCGGTGTGGGAGCACCTCGGCCGTCCCCCGGTCGTGGTGGACGCGGCCTGTGCGCCGGTGGCCGCCGAACTCCCGGACGGTGCGCGGGTCCTGCGGACGGAGGTACTGCGGGAGGGTCCGGCCCTGGACTCCCCCGCCGCGCCGGATCCGGACGGACTGGCCTTCCTGCAGTTCTCGTCCGGCAGCACCGGGGCGCCCAAGGGCGTGGAGCTGACCCACGCGGCCGTGCTGGCGAACCTGCGGCAGCTGACGGAGGCCTCCGCCCTCACGGAGCACGACGTGGTGGTCAGCTGGATGCCGTACTTCCACGACATGGGGCTCATCGGTACGCACCTGGCACCGCTGGCCGTGCGGGCCAAGCAGGTGAAGATCGGTCCCCTGTCGTTCGCGAAGAACCCCCGGCTGTGGTTCGACGTGGCCGCCGCGCATCGGGCCACCGTCCTCTCGGCCGCCAACTTCGCGCTGGCGCTGACCCTTCGCCGGGTTCCCGAGGAGGTGTTCGCCGGGCTGGACCTGAGCGCGGTGCGGCTGATCCTGGTGGGAGCCGAACCGATATCGGCGACGGTGTGGCGGGACTTCGCCGCCAGGACCCGGGCGTCGGGGCTGGATCCGCGGGCGGCGACACCCGTGTACGGCCTGGCCGAGGCGACGCTTGCCGTGGCGTTCCCGCCGCTGGGCGAGGTGGCCGTGCCGGTGGCCGTGGAGCGGTCCGCTCTCGGCCGGGGCCGCGTGGTGGAGGGGGAACCCGGTGGTGACGCCACCGGGTGGGTGGAGCTGATGGACGTCGGGGTGCCGGTTCCGGGCTGCTCGGTGCGGATCACCGACGACGCGGGCCGGCCCCTGGGCGACCGGCGGGTGGGGCACATCGAGGTGAGCGGTCCGCAGGTCGCCCGCGGTTACCACGGCCTGCCGGACGCGACGGCACTGTCCTTCACCGACGGCTGGCTGCGCACCGGCGACCTGGGTTTCCTCCGGGACGGCCGACTGTGTGTCAGCGGCCGCTTCAAGGACGTCCTGTTCGTCAACGGCCGTACGTTCCATGCCCCGGACCTGGAGGAGGTGGCGTCCGGCACGCCGGGGGTGCCGGCCGGGACGACGGTGGTGGTCGGGTCGACCGATCCGGTGACCGGTGGGGAGCGGGTGGCGGTGTTCGTCGCCTGGGCGCGACCGCCGCGCACCGCGTCCGGGGTGCTGGACCTGGTCGCCCGGCGGGTCCGTGCGGCGCTGGGCCACGACGACGTGCGGGTGTTCGCGCTGCCGCCGTCGGCGTTCCCCCGGACGACGAGCGGCAAGGTGCAGCGGCAGCGGATGCGGTCCCGGTTCGAGGCGGACGGATACCGGCCGTCGGCCCGTTCCGGGGCGATGGCGGGCTCGGGTGCGGTGGCGGGTGGTCCGGTGGAACGGCTTCGGCGGCCGTCGCCGTCCGGGGGCCGGCGTGCGGTGCCCCGTTCGCGTGGGGACGTGCGGCGCGTGGTGCGGGACGTGTGGGCCGCGGTCCTGGGGGTGCCCGAGGCGTCCTTCGGGGACCGGGAACGGTTCGCCGAACTCGGCGGCACCTCGCTCCGGGCCATGGAGGCGCTCGGCGCCCTGGAACGTTCCCTCGGTGTCTCGCTGGGTCCGGCGGTGATGCGCAGCGACACGGTCGCCACACTCACCGACCATCTCATGGATGTCGTCGAGGCGGACGGCGCAGGGACGGACAGCATCTCGGCGGACGACGCGGGCACGGGCGGGCAGGGGAGCGCGTCCGCCGCGGGCGGGGCGTCCCCGACCGCCGTGGTGGGCCTGGCCTGCCGGTTCCCGGGGGCCGACACGCCGGAGGAGTTCTGGGACCTGCTCACCGCCGGCCGCGACGCCGTGTCCGTGGTGCCCCCGGGCCGCTGGGGCGCGGAAGGCCGGGCCACGGACGGCTCCGGAGGGTCCGGGGCGGCGGGACGCTGGGGATCCTTCCTGGACGACCCCACCGTCTTCGACGCCGGTCACTTCGGTATCGGCGACGAGGAGGCGCGCGCGCTGGACCCGCAGGCGCGCGTCTTCCTCGAGCTCGCCCACGAGGCGCTGGAACGCGCCGGGTACGCCGGGCCCCGTCGCCGGTCCCTGCGGGCCGGAGTCTTCGCCGCCGTCGGCGACAGCGGCTACCGGCAGCTCCTGGCCGGCGCGAACACCGTCGGCATGCCGCCGACCGCGACGGCCCTGACCGGCAATCTTCCCGGTCTGGTCGCCGCGCGGCTGTCCCACTGCCTCGATCTGGACGGCCCGGCGCTCGCCGTGGACACCGCGTGCTCCTCGGGTCTGGTGGCGCTGCATCTGGCCCGGCGCAGTCTCGCGGACGGCGAGTGCGACATCGCGGTCGTCGGCGGGGTCAACCTGCATCTCACCGCGTCGGCGCACCAGGCCCTGGAGGCGGCCAAAGCCCTGTCGCCGACCGGGCGCAGCCGTGCCTTCAGCGCGTCGGCCGACGGGTTCGTGCCCGGTGAGGGCGGCGCGGTTCTCGTCCTGCGGCGACTCGACGAGGCCCGGCGGGACGGTGACGAGGTCCTGGCCGTCGTACGCGGCACCGCAGTCAACAACGACGGTACGTCGCTGAGCCTGATGGCACCCAACCCGCTGCGCCAGCGCGAGGTGATCGGCCGTGCGTACGAGCAGTGCGGGGTCGACCCGGCGTCGGTCTCGTACGTCGAGGCCCACGGCACGGGTACGGCCGTCGGCGATCCGATCGAACTGCGGTCCCTCGCGCATGCGTTCCCGGCCCGTCCGGACGGCCGGCCCCGGCTGCTCGGCTCGGTGAAGACCAACATCGGGCACCTGCTGAACGCGGCGGCGCTGCCCTCGCTCGTGAAGGTGGTCCTGGCCCTCGGGCACGGGCGGCTTCCGGCCTCGCTGCATCACACCCCGGTCTCCCCCGCCGTCGAGCGGTCCGGGTTCGCCCTGGTGACGGAGGTGACGGCCTGGGAGTCGGCCGGGCCGCGCAGGGCGGGGATCAACGCCTTCGGCTTCGGCGGCACCAACGCGCACGCGGTTCTGGAAGAGGCGCCGCCGCGCGGGAACGGCCGCGGGGCGCTCCGGGACAGTCACGGCCCGAACCTGCTCACCCTCTCGGCGGGCAGCTCGGCCGGACTCGACGCGTGGACGGCGCGCCTCTCGGACCGCCTGGGCGACCACCCGGAGTTCGAGGAGGGTGACGTCTGTCTGACGGCGGCCGCCGCTCGCGACGAACGGCCGTACCGTCTCGCCGTCGTGGCCGCCGGCGACCTGCGCGACCGGCTCGCCTCGGTGCGCGCCGCCGACGGCTCGCCCGTGCCGGGTGTGGCCGCCGGGACGGTGACGGGGCGGCCGCGGACCGTCTACGTGTTCCCCGGCCAGGGCGGCCTGTGGCCGGGGCAGGGACGGGAGTTGTACGCCACGGCACCTGTGTACCGTGCGACGCTGGACGAGGCGTCGGCGCTGGTGGGAGCGGTGCGCGGGCGGGACTTGACGGCCTGGTGCGTGGACGGCGACGTGGACGGCGACGTTCTCGCCGCGACCGAGGTGGCGCAACCCCTGCTGGTGGCGCACGGTGTCGCGCTCGCCCGGCAGTTGACGGCCTGGGGGATGCGGCCCGACGCGCTGGTCGGACACAGCGTCGGCGAACTGGCGGCCGCCTGCGTCGGCGGCATGCTGTCGCTGTCCGAGACGCTGCTGTTCGCGGCGGAACGCGGGCGGCTCATGGGCGGGTCGACCGCACCGGGTGCCATGGCGGCGGTGCGGGGCGCCGAGGAACGGGAGATGGAGGCGCTGGTGGCCGCCTCCCCGGGCGACCTGGCGGTGGCGGCGTACAACGGTCCCGGCCGGCTGGTGCTGTCCGGGACCCCGGACGCGGTCCGGCGGGCGTCGGAGCGGCTCACCGCGCGCGGCGCGACGGTCCGTGCGCTGCGGGTGCCGCGCGCCTTCCACTCGCCTCTGATGGAGCCGGTCGCGCACGCCCTGAGCGACGCGGCGCGCAGGTTGACGGTGTCAGCGCCCACGCTCGCGGTGATGAGCACGCTCACCGCCGAGTGGCAGCCTCGGATGGATCCGGACCATCTGCGGGAACACGCCCTGCGACCGGTGCTGTTCGGCCGGGCCGTGGAGCGGCTGCTGGACGAGGGCTACGACACGTTCGTGGAACTCGGCGCGGGTGAGAACCTCGCGGGTCCGATCCGCGCGGTGGCCGCCCGGCAGCGGGCCGACGGCACGGACGCCACGACGGACGGCGCGGTGCACGGCTCGGCGCAGGAGGCCCTTGTGGTGTCCGCCCCCGTGGCAGCGTCCGGCGGCGGAGGAGCGCCGGGCGGGGCCCGGGAGTTGATGGAGACGGTGGCGCGGCTGTGGGCGCGCGGGGTGCCCCTCGACCGTACGGCGCTCGACGCGGGGCACCGCAGGGTGCAGTTGCCGCCGTACCCGTACCAGCGGCGCAGGTACTGGCCCGAGCCCGATGCGCGCGGACTGCTGCACCGTGTCGAGTGGCGCCCCGCGCCCCTCTCCGGCGACGGTCTCCCCCGCACCGGCCTTCCCGGCCCGGTGCTGGTGGCCGGAGCGGACGCCTCGGCGGTACGCCGGTTGGTGGACGGGTTCGCGGCCCTCGGCGTACGGGCGGTCACGGCAGGCCACGTCGACGTCCGTCCGCAGGCCGTGGTCCTTCTCGGCGGCCCGGTCCGACGGAACTCGACGGACCGGACGGGCACGGCGGACCCTGCGGGCCCGGCGGGCGTCCTCGACGAGGAGCTGCGGCAGGCGGTCGGGGCGTTCCGGGACGCCCTCGCGCTGCTGGACCGGACCGGGGCCCGCCGTCTCCTGGTCGTGACCGAGGACGCGCACGTCACGGGTCACGGCGTGGAGCAGCCGGTGCCGGCGCAGGCGGTTCTGGGTGGTCTGGCCCTGGCCGTACCGGAGGAGTCGGCCGGCGTGGTCGCGAACTGGGTCGACCTCGCGTCCCACGACGTTCCTGGCACTTCCTACGACGAGGGGTGGCCGCGTTGCCTGGCCGCTGAGTTGACGGCGCCGCAGGCGAAGGGAGCGATCGCCTGGCGGACCGGACAGCGTCTCGTGCGTTCCGTCGTACCGGGAGCAGGGGAAGGGCGGGGCCCGGTGGGAGAACCGGGCAGGCCGTACGACCAGGAGCGGCTGCCGGCCGACGGTACGTTCCTGATCACGGGCGGCGCAGGCGGCATCGGGTCCGCGCTGGCCCGGGACCTGGCGGGCCGGGGCCGGCCTGTCCTGGTGCTGGCGGGACGTGCCCCGCACCCGCCCGCGGGCCTGCTGAGGGAGCTCGCCGGTCTCGGTGCCGAGGCACGCTACGTCGCGGCCGACCTCACGGTGCCCGCCGACGTGGAGCGGCTCGTCCGCGAACTGCCTTCGCTGGACGCCGTGTTCCACGCGGCGGGTGTCGTACGGCCCGGCAGTCTGCGAGGGACGGACGTGCCGGAGACCGTGGAGGCGCTGGGGGCGAAGACCCTCGGGACGGTCCTGCTGGCCGGGGCGCTGCACCGGCACGGGCAGCGCCCGGGGGTGTGTGTCGCGTTCTCCTCGGTGTCGTCGGTGCTGCACGGCCTGGCGGGTGCGCTGGGCGCCTACGCCGCGGCAAACGCCTTCCTCGACTCCTTCGCCGGAGCCGAGCGCCTGGCGGGCCGTCCCTGGCTGTCGGTGAACCTGGGTCCGTTCGCCGAGACGGGTCTCGCGGTCACCGCGGGTGCCGGAGCGGGCGGCGGGGGACGACCGCTGGCGACGGCGCCCGCGCTGGCCGCGCTGCGAGCGGCGTGCGTCACCGGTGCGACGCAGTTGGTCGTCGCCGACCTGGCGTCCGGGGCACAGCCGGTCACTGCCCCGGCGCGTCCGGTGCGGACCACAAACGTCGAGGACGCCGCCTCCGTGCCCCCTGACACCGACCGGCATCGGCACCGGCCCGTGGTGTCGTCCGACACCGCTGTCGTCCTGCGGGAACTGCTGGCCCAGTCACTCGGCATCCCGGCATCGGGCGTCGACGACGACACGCCGTTCCTGCGGCTCGGGCTGGACTCGCTGGGCGCCGTCGACCTCGTCAGGCGGCTGGAGCGGAAGCTGGGACGGCAGCTGCCCACCACGCTCTTCTTCGAACACCGGACGGTGCGTGAACTCTCCGCCCACCTGGACCTGGAGGGGCACACCGGTGTGCCGGCACAGGCGACTGCGAAGGACCGGGGAGCGGGTGCGGGGAGCGGATTCGAAGACGTGCCGGGTCCTGTACCCGGGGACGGGAGGGGGGCCGAGGACGGGAGGGGGGCCGGGTGCGGGGACGGACGGGCCTTCGCCCTGACTCCCGTACAACTGGCGCTGTACACCAGCAGCCGGCTGCATCCGGACGTTCCGGCGCGGGGGCATCTGCGGTTGGCCGTCCGGGGCCCGCTCGACACGGAGCTGCTGGGCCGGGCGCTGGCGGCGCTGGCCGAACGGCACGGCGTGCTCCGGCTGCGGGTGGACGACCCGGACGGGCTGCCCGCGCAGCGTGTGGCGCCTCCGGTGCCGCTGCGGGACTGGTTCGAGGTGCGTGACTGCGCTGCCGACGAGGTGGCCGATGCCGAGACGGCCGTGTGCAACCGGCCGTTCGACCTGGCGGCGCTGCCGCCGGTCCGGGCCGTGCTGCTCCGCCAGGCCCCGGAGCTCGCCCATCTGGTGCTGGTGGTGCACCACGCGGCGGCGGACGGCTACAGCCTGAACATTCTCGCCGAGGAGCTGTGGAACACGTACACCGATCTGTACCACGGACGGCGTCCGCAACAGGCACTTCCCACACCGGACTTCGCACGGTACGCGGCGAGTCTGCCGTCCTCCGGCTCCGCCGGGCGGCACGCCGACCGGCGGTACTGGGCCGAGCGGTTCGCCACGCTCGGCGAACCGCTCCGGCTGCCTTACGACGGCGATCCCGACGCGCTCGCGCCCGGCCCGATCGCGCAGTACTACGGCGAGCTCGGCGCCGATCTCACCACCGGCCTGGAACGACTGGCCGCCGCGCACGGTGTCTCCCTGTTCCACCTGCTGCTCGCCACGTATGTGCGCTGTCTGGCACGGTGGTCGGGGCGCCCGGACGTGGTGGTCAACGTGGCCAGGGCGCGTCGTGAGGACCGCTTCGAGGGCGTGGAGCGGCTGGTCGGCCCACTCGCCGACGTCCTTCCCCTGCTCTGTGAGACGGCGGACGGCGAGTCGGTTCCTGCCCTGGCGGGGCGATTGCGCGGGATGTGGCTGCGGAGCGAGCGGCACGCCGGACTGAGCAGCCTGGACCTGGCCGCACTGCTCCCCGGCGCACGTCCCGCTGCCGGCACTGGTGCCGGTGCAGGTTTCGGCAGCCGCACAGTGAGTCCGGTGGGCTTCAGCTTCGCCCGCTTCCCTGCGGAGCCCGCCGCCGGCTGTCCGGTGGAGGTACGGGCCAGCGCCGCCGGCACCGGGTCGGCGGCGACCCGGCTGAGTCTGCTGTGCTGGGCGGACGGTCCGCAGCTACGGCTGTCGTGGAACTATCCGGAGCCGCTGTTCCGGCGGGCCACCGTGGCGCGCCTGGACCGGGAGTTCCGCGCCGAGCTGGCCGCGCTGCGCACACCGCGGTCGCCGCAGCCGCCGCCGGACGCCGTCCCCTCCCTCGTCGTGCCGTCCTCGTCCGTGCGGGACGACGGAAGCGTCCCGCTGGCCGCTCGGCTGCTCGACCGGTTCCGGACGGCACCCGGCGCGCTTGCCGTGGACTCCGTCGATGCCGTGGACGCGGTGGACGCGGCGGACACGTCTCTCACGTACGGGGCGCTCGACCGTGCCTCCGCCCGGCTCGCCGCACGCCTGCACGCCCGCGGCGTACGCCCCGGTGATCTGGTGGGACTGTTCACCGAGCCGGGCGCCGACACCGTCGTCGGTCTCGTGGGCATCCTGCGCGCCGGGGCCGGCTGGGTCCCGCTCGACCCGGAGCACCCCACCGCGCGGCTGGCCGACCAGCTGGCCCGCACCGGCGCGACCACCGTGGTGTGCCACGCCCCCACCCGGCGCACCGTCGACGCTCTGACGGCCGTACGGGCGGTGCCCGTCACCGACGACGGCCTGCCGGACACGGACGTGTACAGAGGCACGGAGGCCGACCCCGACGTGACCGCACCTGCGACGGCGGCCGTCCTTGCCTCGCCGTCCGACGCCGAGGGGATCGCGTACGTCATCTTCACCTCCGGTTCCACGGGACGTCCGAAGGCGGTGCCGATCACTCACCGGGCGATGGAGAACTATCTCGACTGGGCCGTCGCCACCTTCGGCTACGGTCCCGACGACCGCCTCGCGCAGACCGCTTCGCCCTGCTTCGACGCCTCGGTACGCCAGTTGCTCGCACCGCTCCTGGTCGGCGGCACCGTCGTGACCGTGCCACGTGGCCTACTGCGGGATCCCGAGCTGCTGCTCACGCGGGTGGAGCGGGCACGGGTCAGTGTGTGGAGCTCGGTGCCGACGCTCTGGGAACAGTTGCTGTCGGCCGCCGAGGAAAGGGCGCGGAGCGGAGCAGGCCTCCCGGATCTGACGGCGCTGCGGTGGGTGCACGTCGGCGGTGAGGCACTGCCCGTGGACCATGTGCGCCGCTGGTTCGACCTGTTCGGAAACGGCGCGCGGATCGCCAACCTGTACGGACCCACCGAGACGACCGTCAACGCCACCTGCCGGGTCCTCGACGCCCGTCCCGGCGACGAGGTGCGGCAGGTGCCGGTCGGACATCCCGTGGCCGGTACGGACCTGGAAGTGGTCCGTGCCGACGGCACCGCCTGCGAGCCGGACGAACCGGGCGAGCTGCTCATCTCGGGCGTCGGTCTGACCCCCGGTTACCTGGGCGAACCGGAGCTGACCGCGCGGGCGTTCACCATGCGGGCGGGGCGACGCTGGTACCGCAGCGGGGACCGGGTCCGCCGGTCGGCCGACGGCACCGTGGAATTCCTCGGCCGGGTCGACGACCAGGTGAAGATCCGCGGGAACCGGGTGGAGCCGGGAGAGGTCGAGGCGACGCTCCAGGAGTATCCCGGGGTCGCGCGGGCGGCGGTGACGGCGCACGAGGGGCAGCTGCTCGCCTTCGTCACCCTCCGGTCCTCGGCCCACCGGCCGGACACCCGGGAGCTGCGCCGTCACCTGGCCGGCGTTCTGCCGTCGTACATGATCCCGGCCCGGATCACCTGCGTCGACGCGCTGCCCCTGACGGGCACCGGGAAGGTCGACCGCCTGGCACTGGTGGGCACGTCCTCCCGGTCCGGTCCGGCGGCACCGGACGACGTGGAGACGTCCTCCCCAGCCACGGCGACCGAACGACGCGTGGCGGCCGTCTGGTCGGACCTGCTCCGGGTGGACGTCGAATCGGTCCGCCGGGAGGACGACTTCTTCGACCTGGGTGGTGACTCGCTGCTCGTCCTGCGGGTGTTCGCCCGGCTCGCGGACCACGGGGTGCCGCTGCCCCGGCCGACGGTGATCTACCGTCATCGCACCCTCGCGGCGCTGTCCGCGGCCATCGACGCCGCCGCGTCGGAACCGCGCTCCGCCACCGCCACCGCAGCCTCGGCTTCCGTCTCCGCACCCCCGGCCGGGCGGTCCCTTCCGGCCGGCGACGACCGGACATCTCCGTTCCCCGTCACGGCCGGCCAGCGCGGGTTCCTGCTCGCGGAGGCTCTCGCGCCGGGCGGCGGGACCTGGCTGGCCCGGATTCGGCTGTCCGGACCGCTGGATCCCGACGTCTTCCAGTCGACGGTCGACATGCTGGTGGAGCGGCACGGCATGCTCCGCACCGTCTTCCCCGCCGGTGCCCGTCCGCCCGTCCAGCAGGAACTGCCGCCGTCCCTGCGTCTGCCGGTCGTCTTCGAGACGGTCGCGTCCACCGCCGAGGTGGACGAACGGGCCGCGGCCGAGGCGGAACGGCACCTCGAGACCTGGGCCTGGCCGCTGGTGCGCCTTCAGGTGCTCAGCCTCACTCCGGAGGAGCACACCCTGCTGGTGCACGCCCATCACGTCATCGGCGACGGATACAGCGCGGCCTTGCTCATGCAGGAACTGACCGAGGTGTACGACTGGTCGGCAGCCGGCGGCACCGCGCCCCGCCTCCCGCTGTTGCGCAGTGACTTCCGTGACCACGTCCGGTGGTCGGCGGAGACCGGCCGCCGGCCCGGCGTCGCCGGGTCGGCGGCGGAACGCCGGGCCCGGATGTACGCCCCGTACCGGCCGCCGGTGCTGCGCACCACGGCGGTGGCCGGTGACGGCGGCGCGACGAACCGTGCCGGGGCCGCCCAGGGCGATGCCCGGTTCGAGTCCTCGGAGTTCACGCTCGGCACCTCCCTGACGGCGGCGTTGCGTACACTCGCGTCCCACGCGCGAACCACCCTGTACGCGCCCCTGCTGGCCGCCTACTACCAGGAGCTCGCGGCGCTGACCCGCCGGTCCGATCTGATCGTGGGGCTGGCGGTGAGCGGCCGGGACAACGCGCTGCCCGGCTCACACCGGATCTTCGGCCCGTTCGCCTCGGCCGTCCCCGTCCGGCCCGCCCCGGCCGGCACCAACACCTCTCACGCCGCCAGCGGGTGGGACTTCGACCGTGCCCTGCGCCGCACAGCCGCCGAGGCGGAGGAGGCACGCGCCCACGAGGACGTGGCCCCACTGCGTGCCGACGGGCTTCCCCTGACCTCCCAGTTCTTCTTCACCTTCCTCGACTTCTCCGCGCTGGCACCCGCGGACGACGCCGGCCCTTTGCGGTTGTCGTGGGAGGCGGGAGACAGTACGTTCCTGCCGCCGTCCTCCGCGACGGACGTGTTCATGGCGGTGCGGCCCGACGGGGGCGGGCTGCGGGTGACGGTCCGGGGCGCGAGCCCGGCGTTCGCACCCGGCGCACTCGGTCGTTTCACCGACGCGTTGCGCCGACGTCTCGAACGGGCCGCGGCGGGTGACAGCGGCGTGTCGAGCCGTCCGACGACGAACCCTCCCGAAACGGACCGTCCCGTGGCGCGCCGGTCCGCAGCGAGGGGCCACGGACCGCGGGACACGATGGACGCTGCCCTGATCGGCTACCTGCCCGCGCCGGGGCATCTTGCGCGCCTGGCGGGTCTGCCCGCGTCGGCGCTGCCCCGGGCCGAGGTGCGCGCGCTGCTGTTCCCCGAGAGCGTCCCACGCTTGGTGGAGACGGTGGATACGCCACTGGGCCGGTCGGGCTTCTTCTCCCTCCCGCTCTTCGCCGACGAACTCGCGACGGACACCGGGCTGGTGGAGCACACCGCCCGTGCGGTGTCGCTCGCCGCCGCCCGGGGTGCGCGATGTGTGTCCCTGGCGGGGATGATTCCGTCGCTGACCGGATACGGCTTCGACGTGCTGCGGTCCGGACGCCATCCGGCGGCCGTGACGACGGGCCACGCGGCGACGGTCGTGTCCGTGGTGAAAACGGTGCACGCGGCGCTGGAGGCCACCGGCCGGGACCTCCCGGATCTCGACGTGGCGTTCGCCGGCCTGGGTTCGATCGGTGCCTCCTCACTGGAGCTGCTGCTGTCACTGGCCGCCCGGCCTCCCCGGCGACTGCTCCTGTGCGATGTGCGGGGCAGCGGGCCGCGGCTGACCGCCCTGGGACGGCGGTTGCAGAAGCGGGGGCTGGTCGGTCCGGCCGGGTTCGAGGTCGTGGAGTCGGAGCGGGTGCTGCCGGACGCGGTCCACGGTGCGGACCTTCTGGTGACAGCGGTGAGCGGCGCCGCCGCGGTGCTCGACATCGACCGGCTCCGGCCCGGGGCCGTCGTGGTCGACGACTCCTTCCCGCACTGCTTCGACACCGAGCGGGCCCTTACGCGCATGCGGGAGCGGAAGGACATACTGGTGCTGGGCGGCGGGCTGCTGCACGTCGGCCCCACCGACCGGGAGGTCGCCGGGGACCTGCCGGACGCGGCGGCAGCCGGTTATCTCGCGCAGCCCTGGATCGAGGAGACCCTGGCCTCCTGCCGGTCCGAGTCCCTGCTGCACGCCGCCGGCCACGAACTGCCGCTGGTGCACGGTCTGGTGGACACCGGAGTGGCTCTGGCCTACTGGGACGCGGTGGAGCGGGCCGGAGTGTCGGCCGCCCCGCTGCACCTGCTCGGCCACACCCTCGATGCCGCTTCCCTCGGCGGGACGGCCGCCAGGAACTGAAGGAGGCCCCTCACACCGCTCCTGCCGCTTGCCCGCTCCGGGGCTCGCGGCAGGAGC
>NZ_JBHXQZ010000025.1:0-14553 GCF_042717095.1 Streptomyces sp. NPDC058632
TGCGCTGCGTTCACCCCTGCCCGAACCGGGACGTCCACTCCACCACCGGACCAACCCGATGTTCCGGACGAAGTGCAATCATGCAACGGACCCTGGGTCGGGCGCGTAGGGAGGATGCGACCCGTGCGCGACGACCCAGATGACGTCGTAGTCATCGCGCTGGAACTCGGCAAGGAATCGGTCGCAGGACAGGTCATCGCCAGTGATTACGTCGACAGTTTTACCAGCGTAGGAAAAAACTGTCTCCACGATGATGGCTTCCGTACGAGCTGACGGTGCATCGCCACACCACAACTGCACTCGTTCCACAGGACGGTCCGGCAGCGGTGCTCGCAAACTGACGGCCAGCGGAAGGGCCGGTCCTTGCGCGCGGGCCAGCAGCGCTTGTACCGGGGTTAGGCTCGGCAGCAGCGAGATAAAGGCGGCGGCGTTTTCACTAAAGGCGAATTCCACGAGATCCGCTACGTCGAGATGGGCGTGCAGGGCGTCGTGCAACTCCTCTGCCTGCGTCAGATCTTTGCGCCCGGTGGCAGGGTGAGTTAGTGCGGTGTCGCCTTGGCTGCGGGTAACCAAGGCTTTCCCCAATGCCTTATTGAAGGCCGTGGTGAGACGGTTGCCCGAGTCCGGGAGGTCAGGTGATGGGGCCGAACCTGGCCGGAACCAGACCTTACTTCCGGCGTTCGCCAGCGTAAGGCACCGGTCGTTGCGAGTCTGATCCGCTGGTACACCCCGCCAGATGCTCAGCAGCTGGGTCAGGTGCAGCGCGTCACCTGACTGGAGAAGCCGGTACTGAAGCTGGCCCAAAATGGAGAAAACGATACCTCGATCGCGTGACACCTGCGCCGGATCGCTCTCGCTCTCCACTATGGCGATGACCTTCTCCACCTGCTGCAACAATTCAGGCAGGACGGCGTCCCCCTCGTTCTTGGGCATCCCCAAGAACCGACTCACCTGAAGATTCAGGGCGGCGAAGGGATTCATGGAGACATGTTGTACCGCCCACGCCGCGATTACAGTGGGGTCGCGATGGGTCACCGGAGGCCGCTCCCCGGCCAGAAAGGCAGCTATGGCCCCCGCGAGAGGGTGAGTAGGATTGGCCAGTAGGAGAACCTCCAAGGCGTGTCCTAGGAGGCACGCGGGCTGGCGCAAGTCCTGCCAGACCAAATGTTTTGCCAGGTGAAGGGCAGCCTCCACCACATGCTTGTCCCCGGTCGGCAAGGCACGGGCGCAGATGGAGAATACAGGTGCACGGAAGCCCTGAGCCAGGTGCTCGCCGGTACTGTGGTTATTGGCCAGATAGAACACCATCGGCGCCAGCAAGATGACGATTCGCTCCACGGACTTGGCCCAGTGCGGGTCTTTCAGGGCCCGGTCGACCGGCCCCAAGTCAATGTCGATCGATCCGCCCTCGTTGTCTGATGTAGCCACCGCCCGATGCAGCCACTCCCACATGGCTAAGGGTTGCGCACATTCGAACGCCAGCCGCGCGGGGGTCCAGCAGACGCCCAGTGCTAGAACAACACGCGCCCCTTCAGGAACCTGGGGAACGACAGCTGGAACACCTCGAATGTCGCTCAGCAGCGCTTTGGTGAACTGCTCCCACACGTGGGGGGTGTCCTGAAGGTGATCCTGTTGAAGTCGGATATGGGCAAGCAACTGCGCCACACTGGTCGGATCCGTGGGATCCACGTCCAAATTGGAAGGCACGTCGAGGTATCCGGCAGCGGAAGGAAACAACTCATCGGGTCGCACCTGCGTCAGACTCGCTCTCTGCCCTGCAGGGCGTTGCACTCCCACACCTGACTCGGTAGTTGGGCGAGTGGGCTGGCGAAACGTCGGTTAGCCCGACACGTCCTACCCTATCGGCGTCTGTGGCTGCTGTTGTGGGCGTCTGCGCCCGCTCTAGCAGGCTGCGCTGGGGTGTTGACCAGCAGGTGACATGCGCCCATCGCTGGACGGCCAGCACAAGAAGACTGATCTGTGACGAACACGGCACTGTACCCGAGATCGTCACCATTGCACTGAAAGCAACGGCGTCGCCGAGGCCTGGCCGTGGCCGTGGCCGTGGCCAAGCTTAGATTCACGAGTTGCGACCGTGATAGCACCGCGTGATCAGATGACCCAGGCACGGCTTGCAGCCCGGCGAGATGCTGGATTTCCCAGGTCGGAGCGGCTTTGACCACCTATCGTCAGTCCGGTGAGCGACTTCAGCCCTGGTGCCCGCCTCTGCAAGATCCTGTTCGGTCGCGCGACGGGTTGCGCGTACCCCGACTGCTCAGAGCCTCTGATCGAGGAGCACCGTGGCCACCAGAGCCCGAACGTAGAGGTGGCGCACATCCGGGCCGAGAAGCCCGGCGGGGCTCGGTACGACCCGAACTTCACCAAGGCCAACGGCAAGCTCAACGGCGAGGAGAACCTGCTGCTTCTGTGCCTCAAGCACCACAGGTGGGTGGATGCCCATGAGGAGTCCTACCCGACCGAGGAGCTGCTTGCATGGAAGGCGCGGCAGGTTACGGAGAGCCGGGGTGCCGGCCTGAGTGCAAAACAGTTGGATCAGGTCGTCAAGGCGTTCACCACGCCGAAGGCCGAAGCGGAAGCGGTCAGTGCCAGCAGTGTTGGCATCGTCACCAAGATCGAGAATCTCAAGGACGTTAAGCCGGTCAACGTCGACTCCGTTGAATTCTTTCCCGGGGTGCGGATCTCGAACGTGGGGGCCATCGACTTCGCTGTCGATGGCGTGGGCTTTGATCTCGACCTCGACGGACAACTTTCGGCCTACCTGTTCCCTCCGGCGCATCGCTTGCATCAGCCGGTGAGGCGACTGCAACCACAGTCGAACAGTGTTTGGATCGCAGACGCCGACGACCTCCGGAGACTAGCCAAAGAGATGATCAAGATGGCGCGGGTGCCCACTCGGTTCCGTGCCTTCGGGGATCTCGGATCAGGCAGCCGAGTCCACGGCCCGTGGGTGTCGTCCCTGCACCTGCCGGTTTGGGAGGGCCACGTGACTCAGGAGTGGCTGGACGGATTCGTCGACCTCGCCAAGCAGACGCGGGCGCAGTTGGGGCGGGACACCTGAAAATGGAACATGCATGCGCAGTACACCGCTTGGAGCGGAGGCCCCTGAGATGCGGCCCCAGCCGCCCTCTCAGAGGCTGGGGCATGGAGCGACGTGTAGTCGTCTACCCGCCCGACGAGCGCGGGTGGCGCAAGGTTCGATATGACGGGCAGATCCTCGGGACCGCCTACCAGGCGGGTGACGTGGTCGAGTTCCTGCGGGAGGCCGGCCACCCGGACCCGGACGCCGTGGACCTCACGGATAAATACCGCCCATTCTGCCGGGAGTTGGGGACGGCGATTCACTCTCTTTGTCCTCTGTCTAGCTGCTAGAACGGCGGACCAGCGGCCCCGAAGTCCTCGCGGGTCTTGAGCCGATGGCACGGGCGGAAGAGCGGTTGAACGTTCCCGTCTGTGTCCGTCTCGCAGAGCTCCCCTCGGCGGTCGCTCGGTCTGGCATTCCGCAAGTTCTGATAGCCGGGATTACCAGCAACGGCCATGAAAGGGCCTCCTTAAGGAGTTGGATCAGCGGTCGCGGGAGTACGCGACGCGGGGGTCAACCGGCCGGACCGCCGGTGTGGTGACGGCGGCGGCGGGGACCGGCGCCCTGCCCGGGATACCGGCACGGGCCGGGCTGGCGGCGAGCGCGGCGGCGCTCAACGGAGACGCGCGAGCGGGACCACGGCCGCGCTCACGGCCAGCGGTCGGCGTGGCAGCAGGGCGGTGCCGAGCCGTCACCTCTTGAGCGAGGCGTGGCTGCACTGCGACCTGGAGCCCCGAACGGTGCAGGGCCACCGTGGCGTCGGCGACTTTCCCCAGCGCCTCGACGCGATCGGTGGTCGCGGGGAGCGTGTAGATGTCCAGGCTCGAGTTGTGCCGCCAGCCGTCCTCCACCAGCGCGAGCCCGCTGAGGCCGGAGACACGGTCGTCGAGGGCTGCGACGATGCCGAGCTGCGGGTGATCGGCGAAGGCGACGTCTGGTTCACCGAGCGGACCGCGGTCGCGTACCTGTGCCGTTTCGGGCGCCAGCGCAGGGTCAAGGGCGACGTCCACATCGACCTGGTAGCCGGCCTTGCGCAGCAGCTCGATGGCCCGGCTCGTACGGCCGTGTCCGTCACGGTTCTGGTCGGCTAGCGCGTACAACGTCGGCTGGTCGGGGACGGGATGGAAGTCGAATCCCCTGAGCATCCAGGTGCTAGCCGCGAGGTTCTTCGGGTTCGCGGCGACGATGCCGTGGACGGGGTGGTGGCCGAAGGCCAGGTCGGGCAGCACGTCGTAGTGGCTGGGCATGGCAGATCCATCCGAGGCGGGTGCGGTTACAGGTGCGGGCGACGGGCGGATCAGTTCTGAGGGTGCGGTGCACGGAGGACTCCTGGATCGCGGTCGGTCAGAGCCGGGGAGCGGATGAGGAACTGGCCGGCGGCGGCGCGGCCCGCGCGGAAGACTCCGGCGGCGGACCGGTCGGGAGCACGCGCTGGCCGACCGACGGCGAGGAGGCGAGAGCGACCCTCGCCCGGGATGGAGCGGAGTCGGGCGGGAGCACGGTGGCGGCGCGCGCCTCGCCGGAACGTTCCTGCTCCTGGCGTGTCGGTACGCCAAGCTGGTCCAGGCGGGCGTCGACAGCGGAGAGGAGATCCGGCACGCTGCCGCCGTGACGCGCATGCGGACCGTCCGGCTCGGAGTCGTAGATCACCTCGTAGACGGCGGGCTCGGCGGACCGGTGGCGGGTGACCATCCAGCTTTCCGGGGTCTCGGGGTGCTCGGAGGGTGGCTCCTGCGGGGGCGAGATGATCAGCGAACTGCCGTCGGGAAGCTCGGCGTGGACGATGTAGTCGCTGAGGCCGTACTCGACGGTGCCCTCCAGGCCGCGCTGCCCGAGTGCGGAGCAGAGGGCGGCTTGAAGGCGACGCGGATCGGACACGGCGGTCGGGGGCGGGGTTTCGTGGTGCATGGAGTTCTCCGTTGCGAACGTCCCGCCGCACGGCGGGAGCCGACGGGGCGTGGAGCTTGAAGGAGCGCGGTGGTCCATGAGGATCTGGTGATCGGGCAGTTTGGCGCTGCCGTGACTGCGTGCTAGGGATCACCGCGAGCGACCGGGAGCCGGCGGTTGCGATGCCGGTGGGAGCTGGGGCGAAGCAGGTGATCCGGCAGGGGCGTTGTGCGTCGAGCGGGTCAGGGCGACGCGAGCCCGCTCGGTCTGCGCCGGCCGTGCGGTGTCCGCTCGGTGAGCGAGGTATTCGCCGACGCGCACCAACGCCGGTCCCTTGGAGCCGAGTTCGTGTGAGTAGTGCCAGCCTTCGGTGTTGCGGTGCTCCTCGGCACGCTCCTTGTAGAGGTGGAGCACGCTCGGCTGCGAACCGTCCATAAGCGCCATGACGTCGGCCCATTCGTGCCGCAGTTCCTCCGCCCGGAGCAGGATGGTGTCGATCCCGCGTATCCGACAGAGGTCGTCACTGATCGGCCCCTCGACGTAGTCGGGGCCGTCGGCGGCGACGCGGACCCCGGCCAGCACCTCGGGTCCGTGGTCGAGGAACACTTCGGCGTGCTTCCACGCTTCGGCGTCCCGCTTGACCTTCCCGTCCCCGTAGACCTTGTCGTCCAGCGGCCAGCCGTCCGCGTCGCAGAGGGAGTCCGAAACCGCGTCCCAGGCGTCGCACGCCTCGTTGATCCCGGCGGCGGCCGAGGCCAGGGCCGGGAGGTGCTGTCGCCACGCCAAAGGGTCGGTGGCCTGCGACGGCTGGTTGTCACCGGAGGAAGGAGTGGAAGAAGCAGACATGATCGATTCCCGTTGTTGTGCTGGTCGTTGGGCTAGGCGGCCATGCGGGCGTCTGTGTCGAACAGCTCCCGCTCGGCCGGGTGGAGGATGTGCTGGGTGATGAACGAGCGGCCTGCGACCTTCCACAGACCTCGGCCCTTGGTCAGGGCGGACACCGCCTGGGTCTCGACGCCGGTCAGGCCGAGCAGAGAGGCAGCGGCGGCGAGCTGGTCGGGCTCCTGGCGGTAGATGATGCGCGTGCTGCAGTCCGCGAGGAGCCCCTCGGCCAGGACTCGGCCGCGTGAACCGGCGTCGCCCGCCGAGAGCAAGTCGCTGAGCCGGTGGATCACCATGAGGTTCGCGATGCCCAGCCCTCGGGAGAGCTTCCACTGGCTCTGCATCCGCTCCAGCAGCCCGACGTGCCGCATCAGTCGCCACGCCTCGTCGTAGATCACCCAGCGCCGACCACCATCGGGATCACTGAGGGCTGACTCCATCCACGCGCTCGCGCATGTCATCGCGAGCACCAGTGCCGTGTCGTCACCGGAGCCGCCGAGACGGGAGAGATCGATGGACAGCATCGGTGTGGTCGGGTCGAACGACACGGTGCTCGGCGCGTCGAACATGCCGCTCAAGTCGCCGTGCACGAGCCGTCGCAAGGCGTGGGCGAGGTCCTGGGCGGCTGAACCTAGGTGCCCCGCCTGGTGGCCGAGGGCCTGGTCGAGGCGTTCGGGGGAGCCGAGTACGTGCGCGATCTCGCCGAGCAGCGGCACCGTGCCCCGGGCGGCGGCGTCGGCGACGACCAGATCCAGGGCCAGGTCGAGGGCGGTGTGCTCCATCGGCAGCAGGTCGCGCTTCAGCACGGTGCGGGCGAGGCTGGCCAGCAGCAGCAGACGGCGCTTGCGAACCTCCGTGAACCAGTCCTCCTCGCTCACGGAGGCGGGACGGGCCGGGGCGTCCAGCGGGTTCAACCGGCCGGGGAGTCCCGGGCCCAGGGCGATGCTGTAGCCGCCGAGGGCCTGCGAGACGCCGGTCCACTCCCCCTTGGGATCGCAGGGGATGTAGATCCGGTAGCCGTGGGCGATCGACCGGGTGGCGATCGACTTCGCCAGCGCCGACTTGCCCATGCCGATGATCCCGGCCAGGACCGCGTTGGGGTTGGTGAAGCCCTCCACCCTGCCGCTGTTGTAGAGCGAGAACGGGTCGAAGCAGAAGGCCGCCTCCGCGTGCACATCGCGGCCGATGAACACCCCTTCGGCGCCCAGGCCGCCCTCGGCCACGAACGGGTACGCGCCGCTGGCTGTGGCGGTGGTCATCCGGTGGGCGGGCAGGGCGAGCTTGCCGCCGCGGGCGGAGGCCGGACCGGGGCGACCGGCGGGCGGGTAGGTGGGCCGCAGATCCGGGTCGAGGGTCTGCTCGGCGCGGTGCTTGGGCGGGTTTCCGGCGAGGCGTGCCTGGCGGCGGGCTTCGGTGAAACCGGCTCGGGCGGCTCGCTGCTCGGCGCGCGTCGTCTTACGGGGCACGAACAGGGGGGAGGCGCTGGCGCGGGTACGGGGCATGAGCGTTTCTCCAGATGAGGCGTGGGTCAGCGGCGGACGAGGCCGGTGAACGGGGCGTGCAGGTCGGCCGGGGTGGTGCGCCGCCGGACGAGATGAGCGGTGCGCTGGTGGCGCTGGCAGATGGTCAGTCCCGGTGCTCCCTCCGGAAGGCCGACCTGGCACGTCTCCGGTGCGGGGATCTCGCCGGAGTCCGGCCGGGGCGCCGCGTGGTAGGCGGCGTGGAGGTGCTCGGCGGCCTGCCAGATGCGGGTGCGGGCGGTACGGAGCTGGTCGCCCTCGACCGCTACGAGCTGCTCGGTGCGACCGGTGTGGGCGTCGAGCAGCCCGTACAGCGAGACGAGGTGGGCGTGCAGGGCGTCCAGCTCGGCCCGGCTGGTGACCAGCGGGCCGCCCGGGATGTTGAGCGCCCGGTGGAAGTCGAGCGCGGCGGTGGCGAAGGGCACGAAGTCCTGCGCGGTCGGGCTGGCGGTGCGGGACATGAGGGTGCTCTTTCGAAGGGAAGGGTCAGGCAGCGAGCGCGAGCGGCAGGGCGGCGGCGGTGAACGCCTCGGCCTGCTGCCAGGTCAGCGGCCGGAGATCGAGCTGGGCGCCGACAGCGGCGGTCTCCACGACGGCGCAGGCGGTGCACAGCTCGTCCTCGGTGTCGGCCGACACGGTCAGCAGACCGGTCAGGGCGACGTCGGCGTGCCCGGCGATGAGCTGGCGTTCGCGGGACTTGATGTCCTGGTACTCGATCGAGTCCGCCTCGGAGTCGACCTGGCCGCGCCGGGCCCGTTCGGCGGCGTCGGCGATCACGCTGGACTTCTTGCGCTGCACGTCGCGCAGGGCGGCGTCGAGGTTCTTCGGCTCGTAGGAGAGCGACAGCGTGCGCCGGACGCCGCCGGTGAAGAGGAGCTGGTGCAGGAAGCCGGCGCTGGTCTCGGTGCGAGGCCAGTTCTCCACCCAGTAGGTGGCGTGCACGGCGGAGTCGGTGGCGATGTGGTCCGCCTTCTCGACCACCACGACGGGGCCGGCGGCGGCGGGCTCGGCCTCGGGGCGACCGGCCGTGGACCAGCGGTCGAGTGTCGCCAGCGCCTTCGGGTCGTAGGAGGTGCGCACCACGGCGGCGATCTCGCGAGCGGTGAGCCAGCCCGTCGGGGTGAGACCGGCGGTCCGCGCCGCCTGGTCGAACGTGGAGGTGAGCTGGGCGAGGACGCTGAAGGCACCGGTGAGACCGCCGCCAGCCCGGTTGATCAGCCGACGGGCCGCCTTGGTGTCCAGGGACACCGCGACGTACGCCTCGTGCGGGGCGGCCGCGGGACCGGCGCTCTGGATCAGCTCGTCGTAGATGGCGCCGGCCATCGGGGTGTCGGGGCGGCCGTGCTCTTCCCAGTAGCGGCGCAGCGCGTCGCCGGAGTCGGGGATGGTGCGCTCGATCACCTGGATGCGGGCGATCTGCCCGGTACGGGCGAGAGCTGCCAGCGCGCGTCCCCAGCCGCCGACGTTGGCCTGCTGGGTGCCGGGGTCGAGCAGGGCGTAGGCGCGGGAGGAGACCTTGACCACCGCGGTCAGCGTCCCGGTGTGCGGGTTGTGGACGGCGCCGTACTTGCCGTCGGGAGCAGTGGTCACGCGCAGGCTGGCAGCGGTGCCGGGAAGGTGGAGCAGTCCCTCGCGGGTCGGCCGGCGAGAGGGCCGGGTGAGCCAGACGAGCTGGCCTCGCATCCGGCGCAGCGCGTACCGGACGACGATCGGGGCCCAGTCCGCCAGAGCACGGCCTCGGTGGCGGACGAAGACGAGCAGGGCGATCACGGCCCACAGCGGGATGAGCTGGAGGGCGCCGACCACACCGCGGGCGAGGATCACGGCGAGAAGGAGAAGGCCGGTGAGCCCGGCGACGACCAACTGCGGGACGGACAGGCCGAGCAGGACGCCGCGCCTGCTGCGGTGCGGGAACTTCACGGTGGGCGTGGAGGACTGGTGCTTGCCGGACATGGTGGTTCCAGACGGTGAGAGCGGGCGGAGGACGGGGCGCGCGGCGCTCTTCTGGACGTCATGGCGAAACCTTCCTGCTGGTGGGGGGCGGGGGCGGGCCGTGGAGTGCGGCCCGCCCCCGGGGATGTGGGTCAGGAACCCGACGGCGGCCGGGTGGGATACACCCAGTTCGTCGGCGTCGCGGAGCCGGTGGCCGACGGTCCGGACGCGGACGCCGGAGTGCCCGAGGCCGAAGGTCCGGGGTCGGCTGGCGGCATTGAGGTCATGTCGCCGCCCGGAGCCGATGCGGCTGCGAGGTGACCGGAGCCGCCCGCAACGCCTTGGGCAGCCGATTCGGACCCTTCCGGTTCGTCCTCGCCAGGACGTGTGATCAGCGGCGGGATCCCGGGGCGCTGGATCAGAGCCCGGCCCTTGTCGCCGCTCGCGTCCGGGTCTTCGCCGTACCGGAAGCGGGTCTGCTGCTTGGGCGGCCCGGCGTCGATGCCCTCCTTGCTGAGGTTGCCGCCGGAGGGGTTGATGCCGGAGGCGACGCCATCGGCGCCCGCGCCCGGGACCTGGTTCGGACCCTGCGGAGCGGGGGTGCCGGTACCGGCCCGCAGCGCGAGGCTGCCTGCGGTCTTCGCGGCTCCTGCGGCGACCGCCATGCCGGCGACACCGGTGCGGTGCATGTCGTCGTGGCCGCCGCCGTCGCTGGCCCAGTGGACGAACTTGTACGTCGCGTAGGGGCAGAGCAACACCAGGACCATCACGACGATGCCGGCCATCGCGTCGGACAGGGCCGCCATTCCGTCGCTGGCGTCGGTCTTGCCCATGGCGGAGACGCCGATCAGGAAGACCACGGTCATCAACAGCTTGGAGACGATCAGGGTGCCGGTGGCCTCGATCCAGCCGCGCCGCCACCGTTTGGCGACTTCCCAGCCGCCGCCCGCCCCGGCGAACACCGCGAGCGCGACCATGATCAGGACGCCGACCTTGCGGGCCACCATCACGCCCCAGTAGAGGAAGGCGCCGATCGCGCACCCGAAGGCCACCAGCGCGGGCACACCCCAGCCGAGGCCGTACATGGCCCCCATCTGATCAACCTTGATCACACGACGGATCGCGTCGTCGATCGAGGTGTTGGCGGCTTTGAAGAGGCCGTCGGACAGTGCGTCCACCACGGTGATGGCGACGGTCGTGAAGGCGATAGCGGAGAAGCTGAACAGGACTCCGGTCATGGTGCCGAACGCCGCCTTGGCGAGGGCACGTTCGTCACGGCGCCAGGCCGCGGTCATGAGCTGGATGCAGAAGATGCCGACGGTCAGGGCGAGGCCGATGGGCAGCAGCAGCTCGTAGTTGTCGCGGAACCACCCGGCGTTGAGGTCGATGGCCGTCGTCTTGTTGACGGCCTTGGCGGCCAGGTCGGCCGCGCTGGACGCCAGCTCGCCCGCCGACTTCGCGATCCACGCGCCGAGACCGTCGGTGACGGTGCCGGCGGGGTTGGTGGCGAAGTCGACAGCGCCGCACACCTTGTCCATCAGAGGGAAGTCGCAGACTCCCATGGGTCGTACCTCCGTTCTTGGGCGAGGGTCAGGGCGCGACGGACGGCATGACGCCGACCAGGGCGCAGGGGTGGTTGGGCCGGCACTGGACCGCGAGGGTGGTGGACCGGCTCTCCGCGCCGCCGGCGGCCGAGCCCTTCCAGCGAATCGACTGCTTGCCGGAGACCGTGACGGCGTAGACGTACGCCTGGGTGATCGCCCCGGGGTCGTCCTGGAGGGCCTGGGTGAAGGCGTGCGGGAAGTGCCCCTCGTTGATCTTGGCGGTGGCGACCTGCTTGTTGGCCGCCATCTCCTTCCACAGCACGGCCGAGGGGACCGCCTGGTCGACGGAGGCCGGGTCGGCGTACTTCGACTCCGTGGTCAGCCAGCCGCGCAGCGCCTTGCGCAGCTCGGGCTGCGAGTACGCACGGGTGTCGTACGACCACAGCGCTGCGGCGGCGGCCTTCCCGTACGTGATCGGGTCGTGGGTTTTCGGCGGAACGGGCAGAGCGCGGGGCCGGGTGTGCGGCCCGGACGGCGCCGCGGTCGACGAGGACGCGGTGGGCGAACTCGGCGGTGGGGAAGCGGTATCGAAGGGGCTTCGGCCCTCGCGGGTGAGGTAGGCGGCCAGGCCGGCGAGGGCGACGAGCACCGCCAGGACGGCAGTGCCGAGCAGCGCCCGGCGGCGCACGCGAGATGCGCCGCCGGGGTGGGTGGAGTGCTGAGCCATCAGTGGACCTGCGTCCCGAGCGTCGAGAAGAACGCCACTACACCGTTGGCCGCACCGAGAAGAAGGGCCGCGCCCGCGCTGACCAGCACGCCCTTCTTCCCGTTCGCCTCGGCCTGGTGACCACCGGAGTGGTGACCCCAGGCCCACACGCCTGCACTGACGGCGAGGGCTCCGACCACGGCGATGAGCCCGAACAAGTTGATCGAGCCCATCACCTGCTTGAGGACGTTGAGCCCAGGGAGCCCGCCCTCGTTGGGCTTGATTCCCGGGTCGTAGGCGAGCTGTATGACCTGTTCAGCGAGATACACGGGAACTCCAGTTCGAATGAGCGCACGCCAAAGCCCGGTGGGGCGAACCAGCGGTGCGAGGGGAGGTGAGGAGGGGGAGGAGCGCCGGTCAGACGACTCGGCGGGCCGCGAGAATCCGCGATTTCCAGGACGCGACGGTGGTGATCCGTACGACGTCACCGGTGTGCGGGGCGTGGACGATCAGGCCCTGCCCGATCGCCATCCCGACGTGTTCCGGTACGGCGGCTGTCCCCTCGGTGAAGAGGAGGTCGCCCGGCTTGAGGGCATCGACCGAGACGGCCTTGCCGTCCTTGACCTGCGTGTACGTGGTCCGCGTCAGGCTGACCCCGGCGGCCTTGTACGCGCCCTGCATCAGGGAGGAGCAGTCGCAGCGGCCCATCGGGTTCTTGCCGTGGGAGTCGGTGCACGTGCCGCCCCACTGATACGGGGTGCCGAGCTGGCCGAGCGCCCACCGGATCGCCGTCTGTACCTTCGGCGGCGCGGAGGCGGGAATCTTGTACTCCTCCGGCAGTGCACCCGCCGGGATGGTGCCGAAGTCCGTCCCGTCGCCGTCCGCCGAACAACCCCCCGCAGAATCGGGAGAGGGGCTGGTGTCGGCAGAGCCGGACGACGACGGGCTCGGCGATGCGCCGCCGGCATTCTGCAACAGGGGCTCGATGGCCTTCTGCAGGGCGGTGGCCAGCGGCTCCCATTTGGCGTACGCCTCCGGGAAGCCCGACTTCTGTACCGCCTGGGCGGCCTGGGTGACAGAGAGGGACTGCCAGCCGGAGACCTTCTTGAGCCCCTCGTAGAACTTCGTCGAGGCGTGCACCGGGTCGAGGATCTGGCTGGCCGTACCCCAGCCCGTCGACGGCCGCTGCTGGAAGAGACCCAGCGAATCGCGGTCGCCGTAGGTCAGGTTCCGCAGGCCGCTCTCCTGCAGCGCGGTCGCCAGGGCGACGACCTGCCCTCGGGCGGGGATGTTCATCGCGACGCCCGTGGCCTGGATCGTCTTGGCGTTGGGCACCTGGCCGGCAGGCGCGTCCAGCCCCGGCACGGAGACCGAGCCCTTGTCGCCGCCGTCCAGGATGGCCTTCACCTGCTTGGCGACGGCGGAGGCGTCCACACCCTGTGCACCGTCGGTCGAGCACGAAGCCGAAGCGGTCCCGGCCCCGATGCCAAGGATCGGCAGTGCCAGCAGGAGTGGTCCGGTGGCGCACAGACCGACGAGGGCTCCCGTCGTCTTCTTCACGGCCGCCGCCGTTCAGCGCGACGGCGGTGCGGACCGGTCGAGGGAGGTGGGTCGGGGCGCGGGTGTGTCAGGGCATGCTGCATCGCAGCGGCTCCTCGGTGTTCGAAGGAGACGCGGTTCCGACTTCTCGTGCAAAGCCGTCGGCACCGCGCCGATGTGCATCCGCCTCTCGGCGGGCCCGGGTCAGAGGAGTTGGTAGCTCCAGGACGCCGGTTTCTGGTCACGCGCGGCAGCCAGCCGCGCTCGTAATCTCAGGCGGTGCACAGGGGCCTCCTCACGGCGCTCACGGGCAGATGGGCAACATGCCTCCGACGCTGCTCGATTGGACGAGATAGCACGGATAAGCACAGCTCAACGGGGGTGGAGCAGCGCTCCTTCCCGGTGGCACGGCGAGACAGTAGACCGGGATTCCGGCCGCGCCAAACGACTGCCAACCAGGGGCCCGAAGCAGGGAGCCACCTCGTTAGGCGCGGCCGGAATTCGCCGTTAACCTCCGCTGCAACCTCGCACCGGATGTACGCCGTTGAGCGCTGCTCGGAGCAGGTCCAGACTCCGCCGCACCCGAAGAGAGGCCCTCCCCATGAGCTACACGCTGCACCGAGGCGACGCCCTGACCGTCCTGAAGTCCCTCCCGGACGAGAGCGTCCAGGCGGTGATCACCGATCCGCCGTACAACTCCGGAGGCCGCACCAGCTCGGACCGAACCGGCCGCACCGCCCGCGCCAAGTACGTCACGAGCAACTCGGCGCACGACCTCGCCAACTTCCCGGGCGAGAACCGCGACCAGCGCTCCTACCGCTCCTGGCTCACCGAACTCCTCACTGAGGCGTACCGGGCCTCGACCGAGCACGCGGTCGCGATGGTCTTCACCGACTGGCGACAGGAGCCGACCACCTCCGACGCCCTGCAGATGGCGGGATGGACCTGGAGCGGCACGATTCCGTGGATCAAGCCGTCCAGCCGGCCCCGCAAGGGCGGGCCGAAGCAGGACTCGGAGTTCATCATCTGGGGCGTCAAGGGCTCCCTCGACAACACCCGCGATCTCTACCTGCCGGGGCACTACATCGCCTCCCAGCCCCGCAAGGGCCGGGTTCACATCACCCAGAAGCCGGTCGAGGTCATGCAGCAGCTCGTCCAGGTCTGCCCCGAGGGCGGCACGGTCCTCGACCCGTTCACCGGCAGCGGCTCCACCGGGGTCGCGGCCCTGCGCGAGGGACGCCG
Source organism: Streptomyces sp. NPDC058632 (assembly GCF_042717095.1). Taxonomy (NCBI): domain Bacteria; kingdom Bacillati; phylum Actinomycetota; class Actinomycetes; order Kitasatosporales; family Streptomycetaceae; genus Streptomyces; species Streptomyces sp. NPDC058632. The sequence continues at coordinate 14,353 of NZ_JBHXQZ010000025.1, forward strand.
CTTTGTGGGCGTCGAGCTGTCCGCGCACTACGCTGACGTCGCCGAGGAGCGGCTGCGGGCCGAACTGACGAAGGACGACTTCGAGCTGGCCGGACCGGAGGCATGAGCGTGAGAGCGAAGAGAGGTCAGGGCCGGCGGCCTACAGGCACCAGAGGGGGGGCGGGGGGGGAGGCCACCAACTGGGGATCCAGCGCCCCCCGC
>NZ_JBHXQZ010000025.1:14563-83229 GCF_042717095.1 Streptomyces sp. NPDC058632
TGGGTTCTTTTCTATTAAATAACATTCCCACCACCCCCCCCGCCCCTCCTGTTACGTCAGGCCGCCTCGAACGCCCGCCGGATCAGCGGCGCCGCCTTCTCCAAGTCGGCTGCCGAGACGACGCGGACCTCCAGGTCACCGGTCCCGAGGTGTCCGATACCGCGCATGTCCCGGGTGAAGCCCTCCTCCAACTCGACCGTGTCCGGGTCGAGTCTGAGGTAGACCAGGATCGCCTCGTGCTTCGGACGGAAGATCACCGACGCCACGTTCACCAACCGCCGGTAGGCGATGTAGTGCCGTAGGGACGCCACCTCCACCTCGCCCCATGCCGTGAGCGCCTCGTCCAGTTCCGCGTACAGGTCCCGCAGGCACTCCGGCACGGCTCCTCCACCCGCAGGCGGAGAGACCGCCGAAGCCGTCGTCACGCTATCCGCCACGGGCGCCCGCTCCCGACCCCGGCGAGACGAGGCAACGCTCGGGAAGCCGGTCGCGGAGTCCACGAGCAGCAGCCCCAGCAAGCCACCGTCGAAGATCCGGTAGCGCACCAGGTCGATCCGCTCGGGCAACCTCTGCACCGCCACGCGGTCGTGGTGTGAGAAGCCCGCCGCGATGCAGATCATCCGCGGACGACGCCAGTCGACGGACTCGGCGGCCTCCGTCCCCAGCACCTTCCGCACGAGCGCCTCGAACTCGTGGTGCGCCGACTCCAGCCAGGACAGGTACGAGACCGCCTGGGACATCACCCCGCTGTCCGAGCCTTTCTTGAACTCGATCACCACCGGGCTGCCGTTCTCATCGAGCCCCAGGGTGTCGATCCGCCCCCGGTGCCAGGGGCCAGTCGGATACTCCGATGCCAGGAAACGGACGCCCAGCATCTGCTCCAGGCCGACCTCGACCCGCCGCTGCAGCTCCACCTCCAGCGCCACCGTCGAGCCGGCCAGCTCGACATCCCGTCCGTCCACGTCCTGCCGGAACATCATCAGTTCGGCCATCCCAGCGCACCCTCCCGCGATCGCTATAGAAGGCAATCAAGGGGACGCTGCGGGTATTCCGCGTCGGGTAGAGGGAAGGGCGGGCAGCTCGGCCATGGGATTGGCCGAGTACAGGACGCCGACATCGCGCCGGGGTGAGAGCCGAGCCCGCGAGGGAGGCGATGACATGGATCTCGACTGGCGAGAGTTCTGATGGTCTTGTCGGTTTTTGTCCGTATGGTTGACCCTCGCCAGTGTTACTGGGGGGTTGCTTTCCAATGCAGGGGTGGGTGCCGCGTAATATTCTCGGGACGCCTGTGGCGTCCCAATCGATCCAGTCATCCGAGGTGGGCGCCGGATTCTTGATCTTGCCAGAGGTTGTGTGATCTCCTGGTGCTCGTTCTTCTCGTCCGATGGAGGTTGGCGCAGTGCGCACGCAGCACTATGGGGTGCCTCTGGAGCGGAGCGACTGTCTGGAGCTCAGGCGTCACAGGAACAGTTGCAAGCCCGAGAACTTCGGTAAGTGGCTCGGTGGCTTCGGTGCTCACAAGCGTCTGGCTGTCGACCTCTTCTCTGGAGCGGGTGGACTGAGCCTCGGACTGGAGCGAGCCGGGTGGACGGTCGCAGCCGCGGTCGACTTCGACGAGCGCGCGCTCCGGACGCACGCTGCGAACTTCCCCGGCATGAGTCTCCACATGGATCTGGGTAATCCTGACGAGCGTGACAGGCTCGTCGAGATGCTGACGCCCGCCAAGATCGATCTGGTGGCCGGAGGCCCGCCATGCCAGCCGTTCAGCAGGGCTGGCCGGAGCAAGATCCGCAGCCTCGTGGAGCATCACGGCCGCGATCCCCATGATCGCCGCAAGGAGTTGTGGAGCGCCTACCTCGACGTCGTGAAGCGCCTCCGGCCGCGTGCGGTCCTCATGGAGAACGTGCCGGACATGGGTCTCGGCGACGACTTCTTCGTGGTACGCACCATCGAGGAGCAGTTGGAGGACCTCGGATACGCGACGCAGGTCCGTCTCGTCGATGCGTGGAAGTACGGCGTTCCGCAGCACAGGAAGCGACTGATCCTGCTCGCGAGGAACGACGTGGAGCGCTTCTCGTGGCGGCAGGAGCTGGAGCACGACCAGCGGACCACGCTGCGTGACGCCATCGGTGACCTGCCGGTGTTGCCTGTCGTGCCCACCGAGCGTGTCGGCCAGCGAGAACTCCCGTACGAGGAACCGTCCGAGCTTTCCAGGTTCGCCCAGGACATGCGTAAGTGGGCGCGCAAGGACCGGGTGTGGGACCACATGACCCGACGGGTCCGGAAGGACGACGCGGAGATCTTCTCCAGCATGGACTCCAAGACCCTGTACTCGCAGATCACCCCGGAACTGCAGCGCTACAAGGCCGACCACTTCACGGACAAGTACAAGAAGCTCGGCTGGGCGGACCTCAGCAGGTCGATCACCGCCCACATCGCCAAGGACGGCTACTGGTACATCCACCCGGACCAGGACCAGCCGCGCACCCTCACCGTGCGGGAGGCCGCGCGGGTGCAGACCTTCCCGGACAGGTTCCGCTTCGCCGGCACGCGCAGTGACGCCTTCCGCCAGATCGGTAACGCAGTGCCGCCCCTCCTTGGTGAGGCCGCGGCAGAGGCCCTGCTGCCCGTGGGTGACCAGCAGCCGAGCGAGGGTGGACTCCAGCCGCACTGGCGCACGGTGCGAAGGGATCTGACCGCCTGGGCCGAAGAGCGGCGTGAGTCGGAGGACTGGTACCAGCTTCCGGGCGATCAGATGTCCGGGTTGCAGGCCGCAGTCGTGGCCATACTGTCCGGGACCCGGATCCAGCCCGCGCAGCTTGCGGAGATGGTCGAGGTCGTGCGGGGGCAGGCGTCCCTGAGCAAAGCCGCGCTCGAGACACTTACTGCGGCGGCGCCCTCCGAGGCGGCGAAGGCCCGGGTCGCCCGGCTCGCCGCGGTGATCGACCAGTCGAGCGTCTGGGACGACGAGGAGAAGGTCCGTGAGCAGCTGAAGCTGAAGCCGGCCGAGGTGACGGTCTACCGGCTGCTGGTCGGCGAGGATCTCCTGTGGGTCGGGCAGGGGGCGCTGCGCGTCGCAGCCCGTCTGCACGGCAGCGATTCGGATCGTACGAACAGGCTCAGCGACGGTCGAGTGGACTTGGTGAAGCTCGTCGGAGCCGGCAAGGACGCGCCTCTGCGTATGGCGGCGCTCCGTCTAATCGGAAACAGCTTCTGTCGGGCCAAGGAGCCGCTCTGCGAGGTGTGCCCCCTGAGCAAGTACTGCGTCGCCAGGGAGGACGTCTCGGGCGACCTGTTCACGGACGCGTTGACCGGGACCCACGGAAGGGAGACGGCGCCGACCCAGGCTCGCGAGTCTGGTCGCACTGCCGGGCGACGCTGAGCGCAGCGCCCTCGACGTCCCTCCGGATCTCGCACTCCCAGACACGGACGACGGTCCATCCGGCGGCTTCGGCCGCAGCGGTGTTCCGACGGTCCCGTTCCCTGTTGGCCTTGATCTTCGCGGTCCACAGGGAGGCGTTCGGACCGCGGAACGTCTTCGGACCGTGGACGGGGCACCCGTGCCAGTAGCATCCGTCGACGAACACCGCGACGCCGTGCCTGGGCAGGACGAAGTCCGCCGTGCAGCGGGCGGCCACCTTGCGCTGCAGCCGGAACCTGAGGCCGAGCCGGTGCACGGCCCGCCGCAGAGCGACTTCGGGTTTGGTGTCCCGGGAGCGCCGACCGCGCAGGTGGCCGCTCCGCTCGGTGCGGACCCATCCCTCGGGGACAGCTTCCTCATCTGGTGCCATGGTTCGTCCCCAGGCCGTCGTCGCTTCTATGAGGGCGGGAGTGCCACACTCGTCCCATGCTTCGTGAACCAGCAGAAATCCGTGTCGACGACCGCGGCCGGGTCGAGCTTCCCCTCGGTCTGCTTGCAGAGGCCGGTATCGCCCCCGGATCGGGTCTTCTGGCCTTCAGCGACGGAGACGGACGGATCATGCTCCGCCGCGCCGAGGGCGCCATGAGGGATCTCCTCGAACGCGGGAAGCTCTGAGGCCGACGAGGTGCCGGATTCATGCTTCGGAGACGAACCCGAGGGACAGAGCCCTGTCGCGTGCGTGTAGCGCCTGAACCGCTTGCGGCTCCGGGATCTCCTGACCGAGTTCGAGTCGTCTGCCGACGTACTGTGCCAGCTGCCGCTGCGCGGGTACGAGATTGCGTGTCTCCTTCGCCCACCGCTCGACGGCGTACCACTCGTCCGCCGGGATCGACGCCACCTCGTCGCAGGCGTCCTGGCCACTTCCTGAGCCCCCTGCGAGGGTCCTCTCGTCCAACGGATGCTCGAGGAGCTCCGCCTTCAGGTCTGCGGGCACGGCCCATGGGACGCGGGAGACCGCGTCCCAGCACACGACCTTCTTCGCCCACTCGCCCACGTGGTTTCCCTCACGCGGCCTGGTCACCACGCGCATCACCCTGGGACAGAGGTCGTCGATCGCCGCCTTGACCGCGGGGGAGACCTTCTGCTCCCGCCAGATCCTGTCCAGGTCGATGCGCTGGTCCGTCGCGAGCGACAGACGGGCCATGGTGTACGCCGTGATCATGCTCTTGTAGCTGCCGGCCTCGTGGCTCGCCGCGATGCGGTCGACCGTCTTGAAGAGGATGGCCATGGCGATCACACGCTGGCAGTACTGGACGTCGACATGCGGGGGCACCTCGCCGATGCGGTCCATGAACGCGACGAAGTTCTTCTGCGCGCCACGGCTGACCTGGAACGGGAGGTGGTTCCAGGAGTTGCAGTACTTCGCGAGGTCAGACTTCGTGAACTTCCGGTTCGTCGGGTTGAGGTTCTTGAAGGCGCGCTGTTTCGCCGGAGTCCGGGCCTTGGCCACCTCGTCGGTGTACTGGCCGCGCGCCCGTTCGTAGAACCAGTGGACCTCCTGGCCGCTGCCGTCCGTGGCCGGCGCCCACAGGGAGCGGGTGATCCGCTGCACGGCCACGTGGTACTCGTGGTTCGAGCTGAAGTCGACCATCGTCACGCGGTTCTGGGTGTTGGAGTACTCGGAGATCATCGGGACGATCTCCGAAAGCCGCTCGGGGGAGACCTCCGTCAACTTCATCTGGACGGACACGTGCGACAGATCCGCCTTGTCGCGACTCCTCGCGTAGTGCAGGGAGGCTGTCGTCTGACCGCCGTTCACGACCTGCAGTCCGTGCACGCGGCGGATACCGGTCGGTCTGCCCTCGGCGTCGTGAACGAAGTCGACCTGTGAGGCGGTGGCCGTGATGCCGTTGTTGTACGCCAGGAACCTCCCGGGGGAGTTCAGCAGTGTCTCCCGGATACCGCGGTTGACGGACCCACGGGCCTGCAGGAAGGAGCGGACGTTCAGTTCGAGGAGCCTGGTCCCGTGTTCCCCGTACAGCTCGGCGAGCCTCTGGCCGGGAATCACGGTCATGGTCACGGAGTGGTCGGGTTCGCTGCTGGGTGCCGCGACGCATGGCAGCGGCGGGACGAACTCGACGACGATGGGTTCGCTGATGCTGCCGGAGGTCTCGTGACGGTGCAGGCGCGCGAGGTCCCACACCTCGTGGGTCACGGGGAGGCCGTCGAAGTCGGTGGGTGGCACCGCGGTGCCGGTGCTGACGCGATTGCTCAGCAGGAAGAGCCGAACCCGCTGTACCTCGGTGAGGGACTTCTCCACCGCCGCGCACATGTCGTAGACGTCGAAGGACTCGTCGATGTGCTGGCGCAGCCCGTCCCGGCAGCGACGGACGAACGTGAGGAGCCGTCTGAAGTAGGACTCGACCAAGCCCTTCGTGAGCTTGGAATCCAGCGGCTCCACGTCGAAGTCCGTGACGAAGAGGTCGAGGCACTCACCCGTGTCCCCGATGCCGTAGCCGTGGACCAGGTGACCGTGCGAACCGTGGTAGGCGCTGAACGTGTTGGAGGCGACGCCGCCCTTCTCCAGGTCCTCGAACACGCGTCGCGTGAAGACCTCGGGAGTGGTCGTCCCCTCGGCCTCGGCCGTGGCCTGGACGTCGACGACGACGTCGTGGGCGTACTGGTACAGGTCGAGTTCAGGCATGGGTCCCCCCGATGAGTGCGGTCACCTCGTCGGCCGTGGCACGGTACCGGTCCAACCCCGAGATGCTCAGGCTGTACGTGCAGTCGCCCACCCCCTCGGGCAGGTCGGCTTCGACGAGCCTCGGAAACTCGTCCCGTACGTGCCAGGAACGCAGGTCTCGGAGGGTGTACCGAGGCTCTTCGTACAGGTCCCGGTGGCTCGGGAGATAGCCGGCCCTCACGAGCCGGCCGTCGAAGTCGGCGCGTACGGCCGTGCTCGTCAGCTGCTCACGTACGCGGTCCACCAGGCGGTTCAGACTCTCGCCGGAACCGCCTCGACGTTCGTCGAGCATGACCAGGGACAACAGGAGTGAGGGCGTTCCCGTGTCGTCCAGCTGGCGTTCGCTCGCGATGCGGATGTTGCGGGGACGCTTGGCCGTGCTGGCCTTCGTCTCGATGGCCACGGCGGACAGGTGGAAGTCCTGGTTGGCCCCGCTCGGTCCGGCCCAGGAACCGACGGCTTCGGACGCCCCGACGACTGGCAGGACTCGGTCGCACAACAGGAGGAGCTCGCCGACGAGCCCGCGACGGGCCTCGGGACCGAGACCGTCCTTGCCCACGGAGCGAAGAAGGTCCTGCCATCGTTCGAACCGCTCCACGGCCGCAGTCAGGGCGGCCGCGGCTCCGGGTGCCCCCCTGACGGTGTCGGCGACGTCGGTGACGAGGGGGTTGAACACCTCGCGGTGCTCGTCTGCCGTGAGGACCACCTGGAGCTCGTACTCGAGCCGCGACACGGCACTCAGGTTCATCTCCAGGCCGGCCGCGCTGGGGAGGCGGGTCACGGAGCGCACGATGTGGTCCGCGGAGCGCGCGTCGGTCCTGAGTACGAGCATCCGTCGGTGCGCCGGGTGGGAGACGGACAGGAAGACGTCCAACGGGGCGTCAGGGTGCAGGCGGATGCTGGATCGCCCCTGGGCGGTCTGGGGCGCCTCGAGGTCGCGCCACTCGGCCTCCGTGATGGTCACTCCCCGTCTCCCTCGTCGTCCAGGGCGTCGAGGCCCTCCTGCTGCCAGATGCTGTTGACGACGTACTCGGTGTCGGACTGGTGCTCCGAGAGCGGGAAGCTCACCTTGAAGCCCACGAGCGGCGACTGAGGGGCGGCGTTCTCGGCCGTCGGCCGTTCGACGAGGTAGACGAGCAGCAACGCCTGGTCGGGTCGTCGCTGCCAGCGGAGATGATCACCTGAAGGGGCCTGGGGCACCTTCTCACGCTTCTTGAGGGCAGCGGCCTTCTGCGTCGCCTGGAGGGCGGCCAGGACCTGGTCCTTCCCGAGGTCGAGGTGTTCGTCGGGAGGGCTGAGCAGACGGCGGATCGTGTACCTGCCGTCCCTCTCGGTGTCGTTCAGCGCCGTGCGCTCCACGGGCCCCACCTCGTGACCGGAGACGTTCTGGTGGTCCGTGGACGCTCTCTTCCCGACGAGCACCACCGTCCACTCCGGGAGCTCTCCGACGGCCGTGCACTGTTCGATGTACTTCGCGATGAAGCGGGGACGGACTCTCTGCGCCATGCGGTCCGTCTCGTAACGACTGAGGAAGTCGACGACGGCGTCGGAGGTCACCTGTGACCACGCCACGTTGGCGCCCGGCTTCTCCTGCCGCCCTGTGGAGTGGACGTCGAGCCTCCGGACGAACTCCTCGAGGACCTTGAGGTTGTGCTCGGGGACCCCGTCGGAGAGCTTGAAGATCACCGTCTCCGGTCCCTCCCCGGAGTAGCTGAGCATGACCTTCGTGCCCTGGCGCATCTTGTTGGCGGCCGTGACGGCGAGACCGAGTGACGAGGCACGGACCTTCAGCCCGAAGTGCCTCGGGCTGAGGTCCAGCGCCGCCATCTCCTCGACCTCGCGACGCAGTTCGTCGGTCGCGGCGGTCACCTCGATGTACTTCGCCTGCAGGTCGGGCGTGGTGTACAGACGGCAGAGGTCCTCGTGTCCCGGTCGGTAACCGAACCAGCGTCCCATCTGGAGCAGGGTGTCGTACGTGGTGGAGGTGCGCAGGTAGTAGCTGACTGTCAGCCCCTCCAGAGTGAGGCCCCGGGAGAGCTTCTGGCCCCCGATCGCGATGACCGAGAGACCGGTCCGGCGGTGCTCGTAGTAGTCCAGAGCGTCGCGTGAGGCGCCGTTCACCGTCTTGACCACCGTCTTCCGCAGCGCGGGCATCAGCTGGTTCGACACGTCGTCCCAGGTGACGCGCCGGGCCTCGTCCGCAGGGAAGTGGTCCGTCGTGGGTGCGAAGTCGCTCTCCCACAGGGCCCGGAGCCCGGCCATGCGTTGTGCTGCCTGCCCGTACCGGTCACGGAGCGAGTCCACGAGGAGGCGCAGGTAGTCGTCCACCTGATCGCGGACGATCCCCTGGACCGCCGTGAAGCGGGTGACGTGCACCAACATGGAGTTGTGCACCTTCGTCTGTCCCCGCACCCTCCGGGCGGCGCTGGCGACGACGAACGAGTCGATCGCGTCGCGGAGGGACTGCGGAAGGTCGTCGGAGGGGACGAACGAGGACTTGTGCTTGCTCGGGATCCAGCTCTCGGAGTCGGCGACGGGCCGCACGAGCGGCAGAGGAGGAACGTCCTCCTCGTCGTCGTTGTCGATCCGGAGCCCGAACACGCGTTCAGGACCAAGGTAGTTGGTCGGTGAGGGCAACGTGCGGATGAAGCTGTCGGGGAAGAGGTCTGCTCCGAGGTCGACGTGGTTGACGTCGGGGTCGATGTAGATGTTGGCGAAGGGAGTGGCCGTGTACCCGACGTACGCCGACTTCTCGAAGCTCTTCATGAGCTCGCGGATCGCGCCGTTCGTCTTGGTCGGATCCGCGTCGGGGTCGCGCTCGGTGTTGATGGAGGCGTTGTCCGCCTCGTCGTCGATGACGAACAGGGGAATGTCGCGAACGATCTTGTTCCCCGTCTCGTCCTCGGTGCCCTGGACCTCGGTCACCCACGTTCGCAGGTACTCCAGAATCCTCCAGTGCTTCTTGACGACGAGGACCACCGGGAAGCGGCCGAGCGGGAAGTTGACGGCGCTGGCGGCCTGTCGGCCGAAGTCACCCTTCTCCGAGCTGTTGGTGGGGGACGCGATGTCGAGCTTCTTGACCCCCGGCATCCGTCCGGCACCCATGAGGCGGGACTTCCCGTTCTGGTTGGACCGCTGCTGGTGCTGGGTGTCGAACCCGAGAAGCCCCTCGTCGACACGGAGCTGGGTCTGGCTCCGGAGGTCGTTGTGGATGCCGGCGAGGATCACCACGAACTGGTATCCCGCGTCCACCGCCTTCGCGGCCAGACCGATGTACTGGCCGGTCTTCCCGGACTGCACCTGACCGATGACCAGACCCGTCCGACGCCAAGAGCCGACCCGGCGAGGGTCCTCGAGCTGGCTCAGGACCTCGTCCGTGCTCTGGTCCAGTCGACGGACCACCAGCGGGGGGAGGCTGCGCACGTCCTCCAGGTAGCGCCGGTAGCGCTCCCAGAAGTCCCATGCCCGGTCGTTCTTCGCCTCCGGCAACCACGGTTCGTGTCCGCTGTCGCTGTCCAGGCCGGAAGAGCCTTCCTGGAACACGGCTGTCAGGACCTCGATCTCCTTGGCCAGTTGGTCACGGTCGAGAACCTCGCCCTGGCCGGCGAGCATCCCGAAGATGACGGTCACCGCGTTCTGCACTTCCTCCGGCGACGGCTGACGGTCCTGCGACAGCAGCGCCAGCACCAGGCGACGGGCCTTTGCAAGGGACTCCGACGAGTTGTCGGGGGTGGAACTCACGGCAGACCTCCGGCTGAGCGGGAACGGCATGGGGCAGAGTACGCGCGGACACTGACAACGGGCTCACTTGTTCCAGAAGCCCTGCATCTGGTCGAAGGGGGGCATCGTCCGCAGGCGTTCGCGGGCGGCCGCGGGGGAACGGCCGTCCGAGACCAACGCCTCGTAGATCCGCTGTGCGACCTCCGTGGCTCCTGCGTCAGCGGGGCCGGGGCCTCCGAAGGGCTCGGGGTCGTCGCTGGTGTCCGTCTCGTGCATCACACGGAGGGCGGTGACCGGCACGGTCTCCTCGAGCAGGCGGACCAGGGCACGAACGTCGTCCGGGCTCGCACCGCCGACACGCAGCGCCGCCTTCACGAGGGGATGACCACGGTTGACCCGGCAGGTGACCCGGTCCTCGGACCGACGCACGTTCCACGCGTACAGCAGCGGGTCCCCGTGCGTCCGCGCCGCGATCTGCCCGCGGTACCGCAGCACGTCGGCGGCTCGTCTCCTTGCCTGCAGGGCGATGCGTCGTAGGTGAGAACGAAGGACGACGGGTGGCACGACGCTGGACTTCCGCACGTCGACCATCCACTCGACGTCGGTCTCGGCGGGGATGTCCACGGCGATCCGGGCCAGGTTGTACTTCTCCTCGCGGCGTAGCCCGCGTTGTCCGAGCCAGTCGCCCGCGAGGATCAGACGGTCCCGGCGGTAGACGTAGAACCCCTGCTGGTCCAGCCATCCACGCGGGCCTCCGGCCTTCTCGTACTCGTCCGGGGTGAGCCTCTGAGCGCTCGGTAGGACGAACGCCTCCACCCGTACGGAACCCGATCCCAGCGGCAGGCGCTCGACTGGAAGCGGTTGTACGGACGGGTGGCGGACAAGGAAGGGGTCCCAGGGCGCGACGGGGGTACCGGACACCCGGAGGTTGAGGCGGCGGCCTCCTGTAAGGAACCGTGCGAAGACCATTCCCAGATGGGACTCGGTGCGGGCGGACTCCGCGTAGAACTGCTTCTGGGTCCGTTCGTCCTCCACCGTCACCGCGCGAACGTGGTAACCGTTCAGGCGCCGCCACAACACGACCGTCCCGTGGTCCGCCGTCCCCCGAATCCGCTCCAGCAGCTCGGTCGTCGCCTCGTCCGCGCCGCGGAGCAGCCGCCACTGACCGGAGGTCTCGACGACGTCGAGGTCCCAGGTGCGCACGTGCCATTCGCCGGACCTCGCGGTGGCGACGCTGAGTTGCCGGGCCTGGGAGAAGGACGCGGACTTGAGGCCCACGCCGAAACGCCCGAGGTCGGTGGCACTGCGTGTTGCCGCGGGGCCGCGCGCGGCAACGGTCATGGCGGTCACGAGGTCCTCGGCCGTCATCCCGGCGCCGTCGTCGGCGACGGCGATCCACGAGTCCTTTCCGGCCCAGGTGAACTCGACGTCGACCGTCGACGCCCCGGCGGAGATGCTGTTGTCCACGAGGTCCGCGATGGCGGCAGGAAGGGAGTAGCCGAGAGAACTGAGGGAGGCGACCAGGCCCGCCGGCTCCGGAGCCGCGATGTCGTACGTCACGCCGAGTTTTCAGCCTGCTTCCGAGTTCCGATGATGGATGTGATTATCTACTGACATCGCCACCTGCATGGGATGTGTCGCTGTCCCGAGACGACACACAAGCACCATGCTCTCGGTGGTTCGGCTGATAGACCGGACGAGTTCTCACGACGCGTCAGAGAGCCGACATTCCGGCTGATTCGCTACCCGAAGCGGGGGCGCCAGGAGTTCGTGCGTATCCCGAGCGCGTCGATATGTACTCGGTGTCGGCCCACGGAGATCGACCGTTTCCGCACGTCGAAGTGCACCCCCCTGGCCGGGAGATCCGGGCTCCTCAGGGCGGTCACCAAGGAACCGAGATCGGGCGGCGTCCCCAGCGCCTGCACGTAACGGAGAGAGGTGGCGTGCATGTCCGGAACGGGAAGAGGGCGCGTGGTGAGCTGCTGCGGCGTGCCGACGCACCAGGTCCAGCTGATCGAGTCGAACGAGGGCCAGCTTCGCGGCAGACGAGCACTCGCGGCACCCGATTGGAGCTCGCCTCTGAGACGGTCCAACTGCCCTGCTGCTGAACTGATCCAGCTCTCGACCTTCATGCCCTCGTGCAGGGACAGGGCTTCGATCGGCCACTTGATCTCGAGACAGAGGCCGAGCCGACGAGCCGGGTCCACGACGACCACGTCCAGATCGCCGGCAGACCCGCCGTCGGTCCTGGCAGCCGGGACGCGCTCGGCTACCTGGGTGCCCGGGACGGCGCGCAGCCACTCCGCCCAGGCCCTCGCACGTGCACCCTGCTCCCTTCCGATGCGGCCGAATCCACCAGGCGCATGAGTGGCCGAGCGAAGCATGATCGCGTCCACGGTCCTCGGCGTCAGCAGGGGAGGACAGATGATCACGACGTCGTCGTGGCTGATCAGCGGGGAGGTCCTGCAGGACCGGCCGGGTCGGTAGGTGAGTCTCTCCACCACCAGCGCCTGGTGCGCCTCCGACACGTTCGGGCACATCTCCGCGATGACGGCGAGCAGCTGGGAGGTCGGCATGTGCGCGAGCGTCGCCTCCAGACGGGAGAGCCTGTGCGCGGTGTGCTCGCTCAGAGAGGCAATTCCCATGATCACGGCCAGGACGCTGGTCATGTCACCGGCGGTCATCCCTTCTCCGAGTTGGAAGGAGTCAGGAACCTGGCCCTCGGGTACCGACTGCCGGTACACCTCTATCGTTGCAGCGGCCCGCTGTACAGCCGCTTCGAGGACCTCCGGCGGTGGACCACTACGAAAGTCGACGACTCGGGACGAGATCCACTTCCGCTCCACGTCGGAGAGCCGGGGTACGCCTGCGGGACGCGCGTCCTGCTCGAGGATCATGTCGGCTACCTCGGCCGAGGCGTCCCAGCGGTGACGCACGCGGAAGTCGCCTCTCGTCATGCGTACGTCGTAGGCGCCGCTCCGGATGCTGGCCTCCAGGGGGTCGAACCGCTGAGCTGCCACCGCAGCGAGGACGATCTCGGCGGCGTCCTCTTCCGAGCACGCACCAGTGCCGACGGGTTGGTCGTGGTGCCACGCGACGAGTTGCGCGAGAACGCTTTCCCACGGCACGTCCGTCGTGACTCCCGCGTTGATCTCCATCGCGCGGACTCTGGTCGCGGTCCGGAGCAGGTCGTAGATCCGCTCCGGGCCGGCGTTCCATCCGCGCAGCGTTAGGGCCCGGTCCCGGGCGTCGGCAAGGACGCCCAGCAGGTCCTGTTCTGGTCTCACGCGGAGCTCCACTCGTGCAGTTCGGTGGTCAGAAGCCCTGTGTTGTCGACAGGGCGGGCGGGGACGGTCCTCGGGCTCAGAGAGTCGGGTCCCAGTACCCGATCCTCGAACCGTCCGGGGAACCGAAGAGATGCCAGCGGGAGAGGTTACGGTTCCAGGACTGGCAGGCCGTCTCGGGTAGCTGCAGGCAGCCGTGGTCGGCACCTTCGTTCGTGATCATGCAGTTGGGGTCGTACAGGCACGAGTCGTTGTCGACGGCGCGACTCACGACCGCGTCGAGGTTCTGCTCCAGGACGGTCCTCATCGCACCCAGGCTGAAGTCGCTGCCCCCGTTGGGATAGACGGCGAAGGCCAGGTCGTACGGGAACAGGTACTCGGACAGGCTCGTCTCGCTGTACCCGCTGTCGACCGCCAGCGCCCGCAGGATCTGGTGCGACAGGGAGTGCAGCAGACCAAACAGCTCGTGGACCGGGAGGTCGGGGTGTCCCGGAGCGGGTCGTACCTCGTGGGAGAGAGCCTGGCCGTTACTCGGACCGATCTGATGAACCAGCCACTGGGCGACACCGCCGGCGTCATCAAGAGTGCGTCGGCTGACGAGATCATTGCGGACCATCCACCGGCTCACCCGGTCCCGGTCCACCGGGAAGAGCAGTGCTTCCGCCTGGGTGGGGTGCGCGTAGAGCAGGGTCTTCTCGGGAGCACCCCGTGAAACGCGACCCCGGTAGGGCACCAAGTCCGCCTCCTCGGGGCTGAAGCCGGTTCGGCTGTAGCCGATCGCGAGGTAGGTGATCGGCAGGTCACTCACCAGGCAGGTGTCACGGCTGAGGCCGGCAGCTGCCAGGACCCCGGGGTAGCGTCCGTAGAGCGCGCGCCGCTCCGGGTTGCGCGCTTCCCGCTGTAGTCGTGGGACCCCGAGGCGTTCCAGGTTGAGAACGCGACGGTAGGTGTGCAGCTCGGCTGCGAGCCCGCGGGCGTCGTCACTCCCCGCGTCGAGCCCGAGGGCCTTGCCCACCCGGTCTCGCAGATGGTCCACTTCGACCGGCATGAAGCGTGCCCTCAGGGCACGCGCCTGGTCGTGCAGACCGGCCTCCTCCATCACCCGGATGCTCTCGACGACCTCGTCGGGGACGTCCACCGTGTGCCCGTCCGTGAGCCGACGGAACTCGTCCTCGGTGATCTCTCCGAGCCACCAGCCGAGCACGGCCGCGGTGTACAGGGGATTGCTCTGCCGGGTCGCCTCCTCCGTCGTCGTCACGTTCACGAGGGTGAGCCCATGGCCGACGTGCGCGGTTCCCGCGGAGTGAAGCAAGGGGTTCATGAACTTGTCCGGGTAACTGCACGAGGAGTTGCTGCAACTCCACTGCACACCCAGAGGGAAGCCACAGGTCATGCACTCCCACCGGAAGTCGCGGAACCGACTGGCGCGGTCGTCGAGCCTGAACCGGGTGTGGCCCCTGGGGCACTTGCTCGGGGGATACATCGGCGACGTCTCGCCGCACCTGTGCGCGAAGACGAACTGGAGCTGCCGGTTGCCGACGACGCCGCCGCAGGCCGGGCAGGCCGGCGGCCAGTCGTCGGTTCCGGGCCGTGGGTCGCCGGCCGTCCAGACGTGCCCGCACCCTGCCCTGGAGCAGCGCACCACCCGGGGCCAGACGCGGCAGAAGACCTTGCCCGGGACCACGACCTCGTAGTGGCGGTCGGCGAGTCGGTCCTGATCCCCGGGGAACTCGGGTGCCCGGTCGGATCCGGCGACGAACGCACGTCCGGCGGCCCGCCATCTGCGAACGAACCGCATCGCCTCCTGGACGAGGTGGTCACGATCCAGGGAGGGACCGTCAAACTCCTCGTCACGCCCGAGCTGGATCACCTGCGTGGTGTACCCGCCACGGTGGTCGAAGGTCTGGCCGGGCCGGAACCGGAAGAGGACCTGGCCACGGTCGCGTGACATCTCGTCGTTCCTAGGGTTGAACGCCATCACGACCTCCGGTTGTCGGACACGACGTGGAAAGGGATGCCCTCGGAGACGTCACGGAGACTCGTCATCGGTCGGCACTCGAGTCCCAGGTAGTCGCCCGTCGCGCGGTACCCCCGGTTGTTCCCGCCGGCGAGGGTGGCGGAGGCGCCTGCGGAACGGAGGCTGGCGATCGCGTGCTCCACCATGTCCTCCAGGTCGCTCCGGAGCTCCTGTCCCTCCGGTCGATGGGACTGGAAGACCGCATGGAGCGCCTCGAGCAGCTCGGTCAGCTGGACTCCCTCCAGGCCGCCAAGGGAGGGAGCACGGAGAGCGGCCTGCATCTTGGAGAGGTCGTGCAGGTGACCTGGGGCGTTGCCCGCCTGCCACCAGTCGCGGTTGGCGATCTGGAGCAGATGACCCATGAGTATTCCGGGAAGGGTCCTGCGCACCGCGAACCGGCTCCAGCGGTTGATCGCCACCGGCTGGACCATGCGGTCCAGGTACTCGTGGAACTTGCCGTGGTACCGGTAGTGCGAGCGGTCCCGCTCCCGTACCGGGTTGAAGAGCATGAACACGAGTCCGTGGTGTGCCCGGCCGACGCGTGAGGACGCCTGGATGTACTCCGCCATCGACCTGGGCATGCCGTTGAACAGCATGAAGTTCAGTCGGTCCACGTCGACCCCGTGGCTCACCATGCTCGTGGCCACGACCATGCCCGTCTCACCGTTGGGGCTGCTGAGGTCGTCCAGAACGCCACGCACCTCGTCCAGGCGTGTCTCGCCCTTCAGCTCGGCCACGCGGAGGTCCGGAAAGCCCTCCCTGCGCAGCGCCTCGTTGACCTGGGTGTCCAGCGAGCGGCGGATACGGCCGAAGTCGACGAGCGTGGTGGCGTACGTGAGGCTCGTGCGGTACAGGTCGACGACCGCACGAAGCTCGTCCTCCGGCCACGCTTCCAGATCCGGCGGAAGCTCACGGCGCTGCTCGAGCTTCCACAGGGCTCGGTGGGCGGACGTCAGGATCCTGACCAACGTCATCTCCGCCGTTCCACGGGTCGGCATGACCCCGACGAAGCGACGGAGGGGGAGACCTCGGTCCAGACGCCAGTAGAAGCTCTCGTCGAGGTTGGGCCCCGGGAGGGGCACCACGACGGACCTGAGGCCGAAGAGGTGCTCGCTCTGGCGGTCCTCGCCCCGGATGGTCGCGGTCGTCGCCACCACCTTCATGCGGACCCCTCGTCCGTCGGCCCGGTGCCTCGACGTCAGGGTGCGCTGCACCTCCGCCAGGAGCCCCTCGTAGTGCCCCGAGAAGACCCCGAGCTCCTCGTTGACCATGTGCAGTTCGTCGATGATCTCCAGGGAGGGGGAGGGGTCGTAGAGAGGTGTCTCCAGGGGCCCGGGAGCCGTCTTCGGATGACCGGGCGCGTGGCGCTCGTGGCACTTCCCGCCCCGACCGAACCCGTGCGGCGGGCACCAGCAGTCGACGTCCCCCAGGAGCGCGCCGAACTTGTCCGACAGCCCGACGTTGGCCAGCTTGTCCAAGGTGCCGACCACGACCGTGGGCAGGTAGCGGTAGATCTCCGTGTCCACCACGACGATGGGCAGGACCTTCCCGCACTGTTCGTTGCCGCAGACGTGCTCGAGCCTGAGCCGCTGAGGGTCCGGAGGCGGGATGTGCACCGACCGTTCACCGCAGTAGGGGCAGTCGTGCACGAGTCGGTACGCGTGCCGCTCCGCCTCGCTGGACCGAAGGCGCTCGATCGTGCGGTCGGACGTGAGGGAGTTGGGGGTGTTGCCTCCGCCGGCGTAGAAGCCGATGAAGAAGGGCCACCCGGGATCCCCGCCGGCCTCTTTGATGCGGTCAGCGTTCCGGCTTCGGACGGTGTCGGCGGCAGCGACCACGTCGAGTTGCCGCTGTGTCTGCTGCAGCGTCAGAAGCCGCAGTGGGAAGCGACACCAGGCCGAGACGCCGACCTTCTTTCCTCGGGTCCGGTCGTAGAACATGCTCACGAGGACCAGACCGAGATAGGCCTCCGTCTTGCCACCACCGGTCGGATACCAGACGACCGTCGCCGCTTCGGTGGGATCCACGTCCTGGTCGTCACCCCAGAGCCCCGGCGTGAAGAGGTCCTGGGGGTGTTCCCGCCAGGCCAGGGCGCCGAGCTGGCTCACGATGGCCACGAGCTGGAAGAGGCGCCACCCACGGTTCGGTCGCTTCCTCCGCGTGTCGAGCTCCGTCATGGACTCGTTCGCGAGCTGGAACGCGGTCAGCAGACGGTCATCCCGCCGCAGCCACGCAATGCCGTCGCGGAAGCGGGCGACCTCCAACGCGGCGGCCTGTCGGTCGGACTCCTTCCGGCGGGCCAGATCCGGCCTGTCCTGGAGGTCCTCCGTGCTCCAGGCGGGAGCGCCGAGATACGCCTCCATCTCGTCGGCGAGGTCCTCCAGAACGGGCAACGGGTCCGCAGCGAGCGCCGAGTAGCCCCAGCGTTCGTCCGCGCGGGCCACCGCGCGATGGGTGTCATGCTGCGGCACGGGCACGCTGCGGACGGAGACGAGCCGGCCGTCGTGCCACTGCGGCTCGACACCGCAGTTGTTCGCGTACGCCCCCAGGTCTCCCGAGTAGCGGTAGGCGTCGGCACCGAGGTCCATCACGATGGGCAGAAGACGGTCACCGTCGATCTCCAGCCCCGCGCGGAACAGGGCGTTGTCCCTCGCCTCGTCGCGGCGGCTGCGGCCCGCGTTCCTGCCCTTTCCCTGGACGGTCACGACCGGGTCCGTGGCGAGGTTCTGCAGGGTCGCGGTCACCCGGAGCCGTCCCGGGGCCACCGGCCTCGACGTGATGACGACGTGTGCGGCGGGGGCCGGCACCACCGGATCCCCGGCCACCTCTCGGGCCAGCCACTGCTCGAAGGACCTGTCGTCGGCCATCGCTGCAGGGGGCACCAGACGCTCTCGGCGGTCGTTGCCCACGCGACGGTCGATCCGCGGATCACGGAGCGCCAGCTCGACGGCCTCCGAGAAGGCGTGCCGGAACTCAGCCTCCAGAGTCTGACGGAGGCCGGCCTGACCAAGGACGATCTCCACCGGGCCGACCGCCACGTCAAGTCGCCTGAACAAGGGCGCCAGCCGGTACGGCTCCTCGCGGTCGCCGGCCCACTCCAGCTGTTCCGCTCGGGTCGGCAGGGCCGAGTAGTAGAACGACGCCTTCGCCCTGACCATGACGGAGCTGGCGTTCTCGGCCTCGAACTCGAACCCGAGGCTGTCCGGAGTCATCCGACCGTACCTGGGTGCGGCGCCGCCCGGCTCGACGGCGTGGGGGCCGAGGCTCTCCATGAAGTAGCGCGCGCTGGGAGGTTCGCCGAGGCAGACGTCGCCCTGTGCCTCGCCTGTCGCGTCGGTGACCACCGCGCTCACGAGGTGCTCGACGAGGGCCGTTTGCTGGGTAACGCTCGGCTTGAACGGGGGTGTGGTCACTGCGTCTCCCCTTCAGCCTCGGCGTACGTCGCCGACAGGGGGGAGGCGCTGAAGGAGGGCCTGAGCAACAGGGAGGGACCGTCGCTCACGAACGAGCGACGGGGGAGCCGAAGCGGCTCCGACGTACGTGCCGGCGGCGACGAGCATGCACAACCGGCCCGCAGGACAGGGGTGTCCACGGGGATCTCCAGGGTCCGCGAGTCAGAAGCCGCCATGGCACGACGCCATGGCCGGACATCTTCTGCTTCTCCGAACCCGATCAGGATGAGCTCAGGGTGAAGCAAGTTACAAGCCGATAAACCAAGTTGATCGAATCTGTCCGGAACGAGCCGATCATTTGACTATATTGATCGGCTACCGAAGGGGTGCGGGGTGGCGCCCCGTCTCCTCAGGGCCGACGGCTGAACATCATCACCGGGTGCTCCCAGGGCGGTGCAGTAAGCCCCTGGCTGGCCGACAGTCCGCGCGCTACCAGGCGGCGGTTGCGAACTCCTGACTGAGAGATCGCAGTCGAGAAGCGGACGGAGACGGCGGCCGAATTCTTCGGTGCACGTCGGAGGTGCGCGATGGCTGCCGTTGACGTGTCAACGGATGCAAGGACGAACTCCGTCCTTGCATCCGCGGGCGGAAGGCTTAGAACGATCGGGTCGACCTGCATGACTTCGGCGTAGCCGAACGCCGAGACGCGGCTCGGCGATCTCAATTAGGCTCCTACAAAACGCACATGGGGGGCAATGTGACCATCGACGTAGTCGACGCCGTAGGGCTCGTCCGCAAGAACCGGAAGACGCGCAAGCGTTTGCAAAAGGCCGCTCATGAGCTCGATCGGCAGGCCACTGAGGACTCCGTCGCCCTGAACAAGGCACGGCAGATGCTCTACGACGTGGCCGTTCTTCCCTCCCGTGATGTTTACGGGCGTATGAAGAACGTAGATCACTTCGAACTGGCGACGATCGAGAGGCCCACCGCGAGCGATGAGGGGGGTGTCGAGCCACGGCGAACGGGCGGTATCGCCGTGTTGCCGGCCGCCCGCATGGTGGGCGGCGTGCTTCTGGTCGTCGCGCTCCCACTCGTCGTCGGTCCCGCTGTCAAATCGGGGTCCTATCGCGCGGTGCAGAGCCTCGGATCCGCCTCCACGGGCAGGGCGATCAAGACGCTGCGTGGGGCCGCAGCCCACAACGCCGCAGAAGCGTGGTTTGGTCGCGGGGCTGTTGCGGTCGGCGGTGGCGGGCGAGCGGCCGGTAGGAAGATGCTGGACCAGATCGAGGCCACTTCGGGCAAGGTCACGTACGAACTGGCAGCGACATGGCGGATCCAAGCGCTCGAGGCCAGCAAGCAGGAGGAGGCGCAGGTACTGGAGCGGCACGAGGCCGCCGTGAAGCAGAGGCAGGACGAGGCGCTCGCGCTGCACGAGTGCTTCGAGGGTGTGCGGCGAGTCATTCAGGATCTCCGGTCCGAGCTGATGACGAGGTTGCCGTCACTTGTCGCTCTGGTCGACAAGTGTGACGATTTCGCCCGATACGACTCCCGCCAGCGCGCAGAGGTCGCGACGATGGTCGACCTCGACGGTTTCGCGGTGAAGGTCATGAGGTGCCCGCTTGCTGACCCAGCGGGACGCCCGACCGAGGAATCGAAACTCGTCGTCGCCGAAGTCGAGGCGCGACTCCAGGCGATGCAACCGCACGCGTGAGCTCCGCAACTGGAGTGCTGATCTTCATGGACTCGGCGTGAGCTGGTGTTCAGCCGGGTCTCGGAGCAAGGACATCCCAGGGACTTTTCAGGGACTTTCACGTCTGCCCCGGGGAGGTTTCAGGGACTTTCCGCCGCGTAAGCAGGGAAGGCCCTGACAGCGCTGAAAGATGCGAACGCGCTGGTCAGGGCCCATCCGCCTAGCACTCGATGATGTTCACCGCGAGTTCGCCCCGTGCCGTCTCCTTGTACTTGACGGACATGTCGGCGCTGCCCTTCGTGGCCTTGATGACCTTGCCGGCCTCGGTGTACGCGCCCGCCCTCCCATCCCGCTGGTACGCGCCGTGTGTCGACTCGACCGCGCTACGCGCAGCGCCCGCACCATACTCGTCCTGACCGTGTAAAACACCCTGGCCATGGCACTGATCAGCGAGCCGGGGACCGGGGCGTATTACCCCGGGTTCCTAGGCGGCTGGGCGAATGTTCGCCCAGTAGTTGTAGAGGTCCGGGCCGAAACTGGTTGTAGTCGCGTGGTGCGCTTGAAGCGTGTGCGCGGCGCGAACTGAACTCCGACTTTAAGGATCCCCAGAGGCAGCGTCGGTGCGGGCATTGCGAGGGCCCTCTGGTGGGCACTCTCCGTGAATGCTGACGGGTAATCAGGTATTCCTGATGCATCGTCACCTATTCAAGATCATCTTGCACGCGCATTGCACAAGGTGATGAAAGGCAGCGATGAGCAACGGAGGGTCGAGAAAGGGTATAACCGCAGGTCGTGAGGCATTTAGGGGTGTCGTGCCCCGTGCCACCTAAGGGCACGACGCCCCGTCGGTCAGATGTCGCGGAAGATCTCGATCTGCGCCCCGACCGAGTTGAGGCGCTCCGCCAGGTCCTCGTAGCCGCGGTTGATGACGTAGACGTTGCGGAGCACCGAGGTGCCCTCCGCCGCCATCATCGCCAGCAGGACGACCACGGCCGGGCGCAGGGCCGGCGGGCACATCATTTCGGCGGCGCGCCAGCGGGTGGGGCCCTCGACCAGGACCCGGTGCGGGTCCAGCAACTGCAGTCGGCCGCCGAGGCGGTTGAGGTCGGTCAGGTAGATGGCGCGGTTGTCGTAGACCCAGTCGTGGATCAGGGTCTGGCCCTGCGCCACCGCCGCGATCGCCGCGAAGAACGGGACGTTGTCGATGTTCAGGCCGGGGAACGGCATCGGGTGGATCTTGTCGATCGGCGCCTCCAGCTTGGAGGGCCGGACCGTGAGGTCGACCAGCCGGGTGCGGCCGTTGTCCGCGACGTACTCGGGGGTGCGGTCGTGGTCGAGGCCCATCTCCTCCAGGACCGCGAGCTCGATCTCCAGGAACTCGATCGGCACCCGGCGCACCGTCAGCTCGGACTCGGTGACGACGGCCGCGGCGAGCAGGCTCATCGCCTCGACCGGGTCCTCGGAGGGGGAGTAGTCCACATCCACGTCGATGGTCCGCATGCCGTGCACGGTGAGCGTGGTGGTGCCGATGCCCTCGACCCTGACGCCCAGGGCCTCCAGGAAGAAGCACAGGTCCTGGACCATGTAGTTGGACGAGGCGTTGCGGATGACGGTGACGCCGTCGTGCCGGGCGGCGGCCAGCAGCGCGTTCTCGGTGACCGTGTCCCCGCGTTCGGTCAGTACGATCGGCCGGTCGGGGCTGACCGAACGATCCACCACCGCGTGGTACTGGCCCTCCGTCGCGGTGATCTCCAGACCGAACCGGCGCAGCGCGATCATATGCGGCTCGACGGTGCGCGTACCGAGGTCGCAGCCGCCGGCGTACGGCAGCATGAAGCGGTCCATGCGGTGCAGCAGCGGGCCGAGGAACATGATGATGGAGCGGGTGCGGCGGGCCGCGTCCGCGTCGATGGAGGCGAGGTCCAGCGTGGCGGGCGGCACGATCTCCAGGTCGACGCCCTCGTTGATCCACCGCGTGCGGACGCCGATCGAACCCAGCACCTCCAGGAGGCGGTACACCTCCTCGATGCGGGCGACGCGGCGCAGCACCGTGCGGCCCTTGTTGAGCAGCGAGGCGCACAGCAGTGCCACGCACGCGTTCTTGCTCGTCTTCACATCGATGGCGCCCGACAGGCGGCGGCCGCCGACGACCCGCAGGTGCATCGGACCGGAGTAGCCCAGGGAGACGATCTCGCTGTCGAGCGCCTCACCGATACGGGCGATCATCTCAAGGCTGATGTTCTGGTTGCCGCGTTCGATGCGGTTGACGGCGCTCTGGCTGGTGGCGAGTGCCTCCGCCAGCTGCGCCTGTGTCCAGCCGCGGTGTTGCCGGGCGTCACGGATGAGCTTACCGATGCGTACGAGGTAGTCGTCTGACATGAGACTGAGGTTATCTCAGATATGAGATGGCGCCTCCCGGGGGGCTCCTTGGGTGAGCCGTTCGGGTGATGTGGGGTCAGTGTCCCCTGCCGCGCCGGGTGCTGCGCGTGCGCCGCCATCCGAAAGGTCCGGGCAGATCCATCGATGTCGTGCGACGGCCCGTGCTGCTCGTGGTGTGGCGCGGCCCGCGCCCGCCGCCGGTGGTGATGGACCAGGAGCGCTTGTTGATGTTGAGCCGTACCCCCGGAAAGATCCTGAAGCTCCTGCGGAACG
This sequence comes from Streptomyces sp. NPDC058632, assembly GCF_042717095.1. NCBI lineage: Bacteria > Bacillati > Actinomycetota > Actinomycetes > Kitasatosporales > Streptomycetaceae > Streptomyces > Streptomyces sp. NPDC058632. The sequence continues at coordinate 37,423 of NZ_JBHXQZ010000025.1, forward strand.
TGAGCGGCATCCCTGTCTCCCTCCCTGGGTTCGTGACGTCGAGTGCGCGACGCCCTCCTGGTGCGCATACCCCGTCCGGGCCCGGTGATGACGGGCGGCGGGCATCGCGGGGCGAGGGCGGGCCGTTCCGGTCGGTGTGCCCGGGGCGTGCGGGGTGCCCGGAAGGGGCGGGGTGCGGGGAGTCCGGGTGTGCGGGCAGCCCGGGGCGGGTGTCCTTTGACAGCGAAGTTAGTCGGTTGCGATGCCCTGACCTTGAGCGACTAGGTTCGATGGCAAACGATCGCTCTCCGTCGGTGCCTCTCGTGTCCCGTCTCAGGTGATCTGGTCCGAAGCCGCAGCTGTGACCTGGGGCGACCGGAACGGTTGAGACACCTGGGTGGCCGAAAAAATCTCAGTTGATCTGGAACCTGGCGTCTGAATACTGGCTGTCGTCTCAGTTGATCTGGACTGCTTCCGTCGTTTCGAACTGGACTAGTGGAAGGGCCTGCGAGATTGACCATGCACGATGACCAAGTGGACGTGACCACAGACATCGTTGCGACCTTGATCCAAGAACAGTTCCCTCAGTGGAGCGGCAAGGCGATCCGACTCCTGTCGTCGACCGGGACGGTCCACGCCATCTTCCGCATCGGGGACGACCTCTCCGCGCGTTTCCCGCTGCGTCTGACCGATGCCGCGGAGGCGCTGGCGGTTCTGGAACGGGAAGCCCAGGCGAGCGCGGAGCTGGCACAGGTGTCTCGGTTTCCCGTTCCGGAATCCGTCGCCCTGGGAAAGCCTGGAGCGGGTTATCCCATGCCGTGGTCGGTCCAGACGTGGCTGCCGGGAACGGTCGCCTTCGATGCCGACCCGAGTGGGTCGGACGCTTTCGCCGAGGACCTTGCGGCCTTCATCGCGGCCCTGCGGGAAGCCGAGACGCGGGGTCGGCTTTTCAGCGGCGACAATCGCGGCGGCGTTCTCGCTCACCACGACGCCTGGATGGAGAAGTGCTTCGAGGCGAGCCAGGGGCTGCTCGACGTGCCCCGGCTGCGCCGACTGTGGAGCCACTACCGGGAGTTGCCGCGCACGAGTGCCGACGTGATGAGCCACGGCGACCTGATTCCCGGCAATGTACTCGTTGCGGGAGACCGGCTCGGCGGCGTCCTCGACACCGGCGGATTCGGCCCGGCCGACCCCGCGCTGGATCTGGTCAGCGCCTGGCACCTGTTGCAGCCGGGCCCACGGGAAGTGCTCCGGCGGACACTGGCCTGCGACGATCTGGAGTGGGAGCGCGGCAAGGCATGGGCCTTCGAACAGGCGGTGGGGCTCGTCTGGTACTACGTCGAGAGCAATCCGACGGTGAGCAGAATGGGGCGCCGGACACTCGACCGCATTTTGGAGTCGACGAAGTGATGTCGCCCCGGTCGTAGGCCGTGGCAGAGACGATCGCTTGTTGCCCCCACCGACACAGCACCAACGTGAACAGATCGGCTGAGGCGGGATATCTCGGCTCGATTCAGGAAATTACTGAAAGCGACCCTTTGGAGAGCGGGGGGCTTCCTTTTGCGGCATTGTGCCGTGGAGGGCAGTACTGGCGAACGTAGTGGCGGAGCATCCTGTAGGACACGGAGGCTTCGTGGTCGTCCATGAGCCTCAGCCATATCTCTTTCGGCCCGAGGCCTTCATCTGCCATGCAGGGTCTTTGAGAAGTGACCTTGTGTCCGGGTTCGTCAGATCAGCCCGAGGGCGGTGAGGGGCCGCTGGTGGTCCCGCCCGGTGCGGCGGAGTGCGGCGGCGATGTTGGTGTGGCCGTCCTGGCGGTGGACGCTGATGGCGAGGTTGCGTAGGCCGGCCATGACGCGGGGCAGGTGCCGGGTCCGGATCTTCGAGGCGTCTTCGTGGAAGGTGCGGTCCCGGACGTGGTGGAGCTGGTTCTCGATGTGCCAGTGTTCACGGATCCAGGCGGCGAGCTCGGCTCCGGTGGCCACGCCGGGCGGCAGGCTGATGACCAGGTAGATCCGCTCGATTGTCAGCTTGCCGGTGGCCAGGTCCCGTCGCCTGCGGACGACTTGGAGGGCTTGGCAGGCGTGGGGGTAGTCGAGGTGCGCGAACGCGGCGGTCTTCAGCCGGCGGATTTCGTCGCGGTGGTGGGCCCGGCTGCGCTCGTAGTGGTCCAGGCGGATGTCCCGCCAGGGCAGGCGGCGGACCTTGTCGTGCAGGCCGGGGTGGTTCTTCTTGGCGACGGCCAGGTAGTGGGCTCCGCGTTGGTGCAGGTAGGAAGCGTGAGCGTGCTGGGTGTGCAGGGCGTCCGCGGTGATCACCGTGCCGGTCAGGTCGATGCTGTCCAGAAGTGGGGCGAAGGCCGGGATCTCGTTACTCTTGCCATCGATCTGCCTCTGAGCGAGGACTTGACCGCCGTGGGTCATCGCGGCGATCAGCGTGGTGGCCGGCCGGTCCTTGGTGCGGGAGCCGCGGAGTGTCTTGCCGTCGACGGCGATGGCCCGCCAGCCGGACACTGGGGCCTGACGTTCCTGGAGGAAGCGTCCGATGGCCTGGTCCAGGGCGTCGCCGTCCGCGGCGGCCAGGACGAGACGGATGGTCGTGGAGTGCGGCGGGCGGATCAGGCCGGTTAGCGGGTCGGGGTGGAACCCGAGCAGGGCCAGGACCCTCTGCGGTGCATCGGCGACCCACTCGCCGATCGCCGTGATCGAGGCGGCACCGGACAGAACGGCGGACGCCGCTGCGGCCAGTAGGGCCGTCCACGGGTGGCGGACGCCGCGACGGGCCCGTGGATCAGGCACCTCGACCAGGTATGTCCGCAGGTCAGCGATCGTTTCCGGCGCGACGGGAGCAGAAACGTCGACCAGCTGTTCCAGTCGGGACGGCATATGGGAGGAGGGACGGCAGGCATGGACTCGCTCGGTACTCATACGGATTCGACCCCCACATGATCACCAGCGGTCATACCTGCACTGCCCCCCCGGTCCTGCCCGGCCACGAGCCGACAAGTCGTCACATCCATTGCCGAGCAATAGGTGAACCGCCCGCCTCGAGACCTTTAAAGACCCTGCTCCCTTACCTCGGGGCGACCACCAGGAGAGCGACCTCGAACAACACCAGCCCGATCAGGTCGCCTCGCTTCCACAGCGGCCTCCGGGAGGCGATGACGGTCTCCACACGGCCAGGCTCCGTCGGGTCATAGCGAACCACGACCGTATCGCCGGCCCGAGTGCCCGGAGGAACCTCGCCCTCAGTGGCTGAGCATGTCATCTTGCGTCCGTCCTCCGTCCGGAAGCTGAGGAGGAACGTGGGGCCGCCCTGTCCTCGCCATTCACGGTCGTAGCAGCGCGCGTCCACCTCCACGCCGCGCGCCCGCACCAGTTGGCGTTTCCGAAATACCCAAATGAAGGCGATAAGACCGAGTAAGGCCAATATGAGGTGCACGAGGTCCGAATCCACTGCCGACCTTTCTGGAGTTCAGCGCAGCCACGAACGGTACCCAAGCACCAGGGTCTTTGAGGAGTCTCGAAGCGGGCGGTTCACCTGCTGCTCAGTAATGAAAGTGATGGCTTGTCAGCTCATTGCCGGGCAGGGCTCGGAGGCAGTGCAGGCATGACCGCTGGTGATCATGCCTGCACTGCCTCCAGGTCGCTGTCGACAGAAGCCGACAAATCGACACATTCAGCGCTCAGCAGGCGAACCGCCCACCTCGAGACTTCTCAAAGACCCTGATCTGCCATGGCCCGGATGTCCTTGATGAGGTCGTTGTCGAAGCCTCCATAGCTCCGGTCGACTCCTCGGGGAGGAGGTTGCATGGTGTCCAGGACGAGGCGGACGAGACGTCGAGGGACTTGGTGCCGTAGGGCCAGGTCCTGAATGGTGTGACCTCTGCGGGCGTCGATGTAGATGAGCAGGGGGAGATGGGGCTGGCCGGGGAACAGCTCTGTTCGAGATGTGCGTGGGTTGGGTTTCATGCGGCCGCGTGGGGAGCTGGCGTCAGCGAGTGCCCGGTCCAGGGACTCCTCGGAGCGTCCGGAGACAGCGGCCAGACGGGCGAGTTGGGGCTTGCCGAACCAGAAGGGCGGTCCGTTGAGGAAACAGTGCAGGTAGCTCGGCTTGAGATGGTTCGCGCGGGCGAGGCGGCGGACGTAGGAGTCGGTGATCTCGTCGGCGCAGGGGCGTAGTCGAACCGGCAGTGGAGCCAGCCGGTGGGGCAGCTCAGGCGCTGGGCGAGTCACTTCAGCTGGTTCTTCTTCGGGTTTTCCGCAGCGTGGTCCAGGGGGACTGCGTAAAGGCCGTCCTTCGTCACGCGTTCTGTGGCGTTGAGGATCGCGTCGATCGCGGCGCCTCGGATCGCGTGGGACAGCGCGCCGATCATGCCGTCAGTTCGTTTGTGGAGGTAGCGGTCCAGCTTGACCAGGCTGCCCGGTGGATGGTCGTGCAGGAGAAGAGTCTGCTCCAGGGTCGCGACCAGGCCCTTCCACTCGTCACCGTAGGGGAACGGGCGGGTGGGGACGAGGGTGAAGCGGCTCGCGATCTGGGCGCCCCGGGTGCCTGCCAGCAGTTCGCTGGTTTCGAGGTTGATGCCCGCGTGGACGAACGTCGCGGGGAGGCGTTCGGAGAAGTACTTCAGGGTGTCGGAGACCTCGGCACCGGCCCGTGTGACCTGCGACACGTTGTGGATTTCGTCGACCAGAACCAGGCCGGTGCGGGTGTCCGTGCAGACGCCCACCACCGCTTCGATGATGTCGGTCATGTTTGATCTGGCCCGGACTGGCAGACCCAGAAAGCGTGCGAACTCGGCCGCGATCATGCGTGCGGTCGCCGCGGGCGGGACGGTGATGTAGAGCACTGGGATGCGGTCGGCGACGTTCGGGTGGCGGGCCCGGTCGAGGAGTTCGTGGGCGAGCCCGAGCTGGGTGAGGGCGCTGGTCTTGCCCGTGCCGGGCAGCCCCGAGACCATCAGGCCGCGACGAGCGCTGATCGCGTGCCGGTTGAGCAGGACCAGCCGTCGGCCGCAGACCACCGTCTCCTCGACGAACGAGGTGGCGACCACGAGCATCCGGGCGTGATGATCGAGCCGGTCCTCGTCATAGAGCGCCCGCTCGACCGGAGACAGTTTGCCCAGCTCAGCGAGGGTCAGCAGGACCGGGGGCTGGGGCGGGCCCGCAGTGAACTTCCGCCATCCCTCCAGGGTCGTCAGTTGCCGGTTGGTCTCGGCATCGGCCTCCCGCAGAGAAGTCGGCCGGGCTGCGGGTTCGGAGATGGTCACGGACGCCTCCAGGGGTTGGCGAGCGGATCAAACAGGCCCAGCGGGATGACCTTCGCCGACTCGGTGTCCGCCTGATCGTCCTGAACTGCTTCGGCGGTGGGCGGATCGGGGACCGGCCGGTCGGAGGCAGTGGCCCGGGTCTGCGCGGCGACGCGCCGGGACCGCTTCGTCGCATGGTCCTTCCGGTGCTGGTCCGTCGTGTGCCCGCCGCAGCAGGGCAGCGGCGGCATCGGCGATCTGTTCCTCGGTCCCGCCCGGGACCTGTTCGCGGGCGTGGTCCCAGGCCATCTCGCCGAACGGGACGCCGACGCGGTGCAGATGCTTCCAGAACACCGTGATCCACCGGGCAGGCTCGCTGCGGCGGTCGCGTACCCAGACACGGGAGACGTCGCAGGGATCGTAATGGATCTCCCACAGCCCCTTCTTCTCCGCCACCCCGGAGTGCTGGCGGCGCAACGGGGTCAGCTCGGCGTCGTCGTAGGTGCGGTGGTTGATCCGGATGCCGTAGGAGTTGATCGCCTGCCAGCGTTCGGGCAGCAACTCGACGTAGTCCGCGCCGCTGAACGGGGCCGGAACGTAGCCGCACGACTCCAGCAGCATCGCGTACTTCTCGTTCGGCGTGAAAGCGCGCTTCGGTGAGTCCGGGTCCCTCAGTGCGTCGTGTGGGCGGTTCTGCCAGATGATGATCCACTCGTCGAGCAGGCCCTGGAGTTCGGGCAGGGACCACAGCGGTCCGTTCTCCAGGCCCCGGCCCCGGCGGTCCACCGACCGTCCGGTGTAACCCGCGACGAACTGCGCGAACAGCGTTGCCACCGAACCCAGCGTTTTCTCGATCGCGCCTTTTTCGAAGGGCGACGCCTTGTGCGTCGGCTGGAGGCTGGTGCCCAAGTAGCGGCAGGACGCGCGGAAGTTGTTCGAGATGAAGACCTTGCCGTGGTCACAGACGATCGTGTCCGGCACGATCACGGGTCTTCCAGCCGCGTGCTCCAGCCGCTCGTCCAAGGCCGTCAGCCGCCGGTGCGGCAGCACCGATCTCGACATCCGAAGAGCTTCCGGCCAGCCAGGACGCATCATCTCGGGGGTGATGCTCCGGGCCAGGAGGGCGGAGGCGTCGGCGGCCTTCGTCGTCGGCCGCAGCACCGCGGCGGCCAGTGATCTGGTCGCCAAGTCGATCATGGCGGTCAGCTCGACCTTGCCGGCAATGCCGTCGTCCAGCCGGACCAGGACGTCCAGCGGTGTGGAGTCGATCTGCATCCACTCGCCCGGCGCGCAGGCCGGCACCTCCCCGAACGGTCTGGCCGGACGCGCGTTCACCGAACGGCGCGTGGTCGCCGAGCCCGTCGCGTGAGTGCCGGCCGCCAGCTTGTCGAACAGCCGGTAGAGCGTGCGCTGTGAGGGAACCTCGATGTCCTGCGCGTCCTCACGGGAGGCCAGGATCTGCGTCGCCCGCCAGACCACGAAGCCGATCGTCTTCGACGACGCCTCGGCTGTCTCGCCGATCGCCTGCTGCATCGCCTCGACCACCGCCGGAGCCACCCGGCCGAAGGACGGCATCTGCTTGGCCGCCCGGCCGTCGGCCAGTCCGACCAGCCCGTCCCGCTGATAGCGCTGGCGCCGCTGCTTGACGCCGCTGGCCGTCATCGGGTGCCCGGCTGCCGTCAGCTCGGAAGCCTTGGCCCGCTCCCGCTGAGCCAGCGAGTTCCGTTCCGGGTCGAACTCCGGGCGCGGCACCGTCCCCGCAGGAGCATCCGGCGGCAAGCCGTCCAGCACCTCCAGAATGTGCCTCTCCCACCAGCGAGCCTGTTCCGCAGCGGTGTGCGGGAACTCCGCGATCCTGGCCGACGGAGGCACCCGCCGTTCTTCCCCGGCACCCATCACCGAACACTTCCGTCCGCCAGGCGCACGACGGTGGACGGCCCCAGCAGCCCGCCCGCCAGGCCCTCAGCGGTCAGCTCGCGCAACCAGAGGAGATGGAACAGGACGGGGAGCGTCTCAAGCCGGTCACCGGCCGCATCCGCGCCGGCCATCAACGGGACCGGTATCGCGAAGACCTCCCGGAGCCGGTCCACGACCGGCCCACGCCGGCACCGGGGATGCCGGTAGCGCGACAGCCACCGCACGTTCGCCAGCAGCACTTCCTCCGGAACCCCGACCCGCTCGAAGTCCCACCCGGCCTGACGGCAGGCCAGGCGCGTCACCTCGAACGCTTCCGCGTCTCTTGGCTCGATCCGCTCATCGGCACGGACGTCGACGACCACCGCCGAGCCATCCGTGCGGCGCACGAAGTAGTCCGGCGCGTGCCGGCGCTCACGCTCGCCGTCATGCCAATGCAACCAGAACGGCTGCGAGGCGATCCCCACCACTCCGGGATCGAAGTCCATCAGCACAAGCCGGTCCCGTTCCATCCACGACTCGAAACCGACGTGCCGCCCGGTCGTCGCCGCCCAGTACCAGCCCGGGAAGTGACGCTCACCGCGCGACCAGCGAAACGGCCGTACCGCGGGCATGTCCTCGAACCGAGCCGTTACGCAGTCCAGCAGAGGCCGCCGCCGACACGCGCGCACAGCATCCACGTACGACAGCTCGACGTACGGCTCCGCAAGTTCCACCCCGACCGGTACGGCCACCCAGCACCCCCCAGTACGTCCCCTCGTACGACTAGGTTCGCTGGCAAGGAAGCCGAAACGGCTGGGTTCGCTGTCAAACGCCTCGATTGGATGACAGCGGACAGCGGGCCCGCGCATGACCATTCGGCCGTCGTGTATTAGGGTTATCTCGACATCGAGATATCTGCCGAGGTGCACCGCAGTCGCCGCAGTCCGGTAAGGGATGCCTAACTTAGCCTTACCTTAGCGGATCCGTCGAGGGGCAGTGGCGGCACCACGCGGCGGTAGCCGCAAAGGGTTTGCGGTGTGGTGGTACGCGCACATCAATGAAGGAGACTGTCGTGTCGGCGAACAGCTTCGACGCCCGCAGCACGCTGCAGGTGGGCGACGAGTCGTACGAGATCTTCCGGCTGGACAAGGTCGAGGGCGCCGCACGCCTTCCCTACAGCCTGAAGGTGCTGCTGGAGAACCTGCTCCGCACCGAGGACGGCGCGAACATCACCGCCGACCACATCCGTGCGCTCGGCTCCTGGGACTCCCAGGCCCAGCCGTCGGAGGAGATCCAGTTCACCCCGGCCCGTGTGATCATGCAGGACTTCACCGGTGTCCCCTGCGTCGTGGACCTCGCCACCATGCGCGAGGCCGTCAAGGAGCTGGGCGGCGACCCGGCGAAGATCAACCCGCTGGCGCCGGCCGAGCTGGTCATCGACCACTCCGTCATCGCCGACAAGTTCGGCACCAACGACGCGTTCAAGCAGAACGTCGACCTCGAGTACGGCCGCAACAAGGAGCGCTACCAGTTCCTGCGCTGGGGCCAGACCGCCTTCGACGAGTTCAAGGTCGTCCCGCCCGGCACCGGCATCGTCCACCAGGTGAACATCGAGCACCTGGCCCGTGTCGTCATGACCCGTGACGGCAAGGCCTACCCCGACACCCTGGTCGGCACCGACTCGCACACCACCATGGTCAACGGCCTCGGCGTCCTCGGCTGGGGTGTCGGCGGCATCGAGGCCGAGGCCGCCATGCTCGGCCAGCCGGTCTCCATGCTGATCCCGCGCGTCGTCGGCTTCAAGCTGACCGGCGAGCTGACGCCCGGCACCACCGCCACCGACCTGGTGCTGACCATCACCGAGATGCTGCGCAAGCACGGCGTCGTCGGCAAGTTCGTCGAGTTCTACGGCGAGGGCGTCGCCGCGACGAGCCTGGCCAACCGCGCCACCATCGGCAACATGTCGCCGGAGTTCGGCTCCACCGCCGCGATCTTCCCGATCGACGACGAGACGCTGAACTACCTGCGCCTGACCGGCCGCAGCGACCAGCAGGTCGCCCTCGTCGAGGCGTACGCCAAGGAGCAGGGCCTCTGGCTTGACCCGCAGGCCGAGCCGGACTTCTCCGAGAAGCTCGAGCTGGACCTGTCCACCGTCGTGCCCTCCATCGCCGGCCCGAAGCGCCCGCAGGACCGCATCGTCCTCGCCGACGCCAAGGCCCAGTTCGCCCAGGACGTACGCAACTACGTCAAGGACGGCGGCGACGTCGACGAGGCCAGCAAGGAGTCCTTCCCCGCCTCCGACGCCCCGGCCATCAGCAACGGTGCCCCCAGCAACAAGGTGAAGGTCACCGCCCCCGACGGCACCGAGTACGACCTGGACCACGGCGCCGTCACCGTCGCCGCCATCACCTCCTGCACCAACACGTCGAACCCGTACGTCATGGTCGCCGCCGCCCTGGTGGCGAAGAAGGCGGTCGAGAAGGGCCTGACCCGCAAGCCGTGGGTCAAGACCACCCTCGCCCCGGGCTCCAAGGTCGTCACCGACTACTTCGACAAGGCGGGCCTGACCCCGTACCTCGACAAGGTCGGCTTCAACCTGGTCGGCTACGGCTGCACCACCTGCATCGGCAACTCCGGCCCGCTGCCGGACGAGGTCTCCCGGGCCGTCAACGAGCACGACCTCGCCGTCACCTCGGTCCTCTCCGGAAACCGCAACTTCGAGGGCCGGATCAACCCCGACGTCAAGATGAACTACCTGGCGTCCCCGCCGCTGGTCGTCGCGTACGCCCTCGCCGGCTCGATGACGGTGGACATCACCCGCGAGTCCCTCGGCCTGGACCAGGACGGCAACCCCGTCTTCCTGAAGGACATCTGGCCGACCGAGGCCGAGGTCAACGACGTCGTCGCCAACACCATCGGCGAGGACATGTTCTCCAAGTCCTACGCCGACGTCTTCGCCGGCGACGCCCAGTGGCAGGCGCTGCCGATCCCGACCGGCAACACCTTCGAGTGGGACACCGAGTCCACCTACGTCCGCAAGCCCCCGTACTTCGAGGGCATGGGCATGGACCCGGACCCGGTCGAGGACATCTCCGGCGCCCGCGTCCTCGCCAAGCTCGGCGACTCGGTCACCACCGACCACATCTCCCCGGCCGGTGCCATCAAGGCCGACACCCCGGCCGGCCAGTACCTCACGGAGCACGGCGTCGAGCGCCGCGACTTCAACAGCTACGGCTCCCGCCGCGGCAACCACGAGGTCATGATCCGCGGTACGTTCGCCAACATCCGCCTGCGCAACCAGATCGCGCCGGGCACCGAGGGCGGCTACACGCGCGACTTCACGCGGTCCGCCGAAGGTGAGGCCCCGGTGTCGTTCATCTACGACGCCTCGCGCAACTACATCGACCAGGGCATCCCGCTGGTCGTCCTGGCCGGTAAGGAGTACGGCTCCGGCTCGTCCCGCGACTGGGCCGCCAAGGGCACCGCGCTGCTCGGCGTCAAGGCCGTCATCGCCGAGTCCTACGAGCGCATCCACCGCTCGAACCTCATCGGCATGGGCGTCCTGCCGCTCCAGTTCCCGCAGGGCCACACCGCCGAGACGCTCGGCCTCACCGGCGAGGAGACCTTCTCCTTCACCGGCGTCACCGAGCTGAACAACGGCACCATCCCGGGCACGGTGAAGGTCACCACCGACACCGGCGTCGAGTTCGACGCGGTCGTGCGCATCGACACCCCCGGCGAGGCGGACTACTACCGCAACGGCGGCATCCTGCAGTACGTGCTGCGCAGCCTGATCAGCAAGTAAGCCGTAGCGCGGGACAGTCGAGGGCCGCACCCCGTCCGACGGGGTGCGGCCCCTGTCGTCGGGCCCGGTCCCGTCCCCGCGGGGGAACGGCTCGTAACCGCCCTTCGCGCCGGTCCTCGTTGCGCCACCCGTTTACAACCGGAGCCCGCGGCGCTACCTTCCCCGTACGAGTGAGGTGGGAGCGCTCCCATCCTTCGTCGGACCGGAACCCGCCGCAGGATGCTCCCATCTCGCTCGGCCCCACGCGTACCCGTGCGACCGCGTGCGCGGTGCAACCGCACGCGCACCGCGCACCGCGCACCGCGCACGCGCACATGTGCACGACCCGTGACCCGTAGCACCCGCAGCGACGGACAGGTGTGTCATGATCTCGACAAGAACGAGGGGCGGAACCGCGTCCCGGCCCACGCTCCCCACCCGCGCCAGAGCCCTCTTCCTGGTCCTCGTCTCCCTCCTCGCCACCATCCCCGCCGTCGGCCTGGTCATGACCGCGGGCGGCGAGGCGGAGGCGCACGGGACGCCGATGAAGCCCGCCAGCCGCACCTTCCTGTGCTGGCAGGACGGGCTGACCGCCACCGGTGAGATCAAGCCGGTCAACCCGGCGTGCAAGGCCGCCGCACAGGTCAGCGGCACCACGCCGTTCTACAACTGGTTCTCCGTACTGCGTTCCGACGGCGCCGGCCGTACCGACGGCTTCGTGCCGGACGGGCAGCTGTGCAGCGGCGGCAACTCCAGCTTCACCGGCTTCAACCAGCCACGCGACGACTGGCCGCTCACCCACCTCACCTCGGGCGCCACCGTCGACTTCTCCTACAACGCCTGGGCCGCGCACCCGGGCTGGTTCTACGTGTACATCACCAAGGACGGCTTCGACCCGACGCAGACCCTCACCTGGGACGACATGGAGGAGCAGCCGTTCCTCTCCGTCGACCACCCGCCGCTCAACGGGTCCCCGGGCACCGTCGACGCCAACTACTCCTGGACCGGGCAGCTTCCGGAGGGCAAGTCGGGCCGCCACATCGTCTACATGGTCTGGCAGCGTTCGGACAGCGCGGAGACCTTCTACTCCTGCTCCGACGTCGTCTTCGACGGCGGCAACGGCGAGGTGACCGGAATCAAGGAGCCCGGCAACCCGCCGACCGAGCCCGTTCCCGGCCAGTGCACCGCCACCCGCAGCACGACGGGCAGCTGGAACGGCGGCTACCAGTCCCAGGTGACCGTCACCAACAGCAGTGACGTCCCCATGCTCGGCTGGATGGTCGACTGGACCCTCCCGGACGGCCAGCGGGTCGACAGTCTGTGGAGCGGCAACGCCACCTATCAGGGCCAGGACGTCATGGTCCACAACGTCGACTACAACGGTGCGCTGGATCCGGGGGAGAGCGCCACCTTCGGCTACGTCACCTCCGGCTCCGGAGGCGACAGCAGAACGAGCCTGCCCTGCCGGGTCGGCTGAACCCGCGACACCCGCGACACCCGCGACACGACGACGGGGGGTCCGGGCCATTACGGCCCGGACCCGCCTCCCGCCGCGAGGCCGGCGCGGCTCAGCTCCGGCGCGGCTCAGCTCAGCAGTTCCACCTCCGTCAGCGCCGCCTCACCGCTGAGGACCAGCCGGTAGTGGCCGTACGTCCCCGGCTTGTCCACCGAGAAGGCCCGTGTCTGCCGGTCCCAGCGGAAGGCGTCCGTGTCGTCCGCCCGCTCGTCGAGGGTCTTCCACGTCGTGCCGTCCGACGATCCCTGCAGAACCCAGCCCGTGGGCGCCCCGGCGTGCTCCGAGGACGTCAGTGTGTACTGGACCGCCTTCGTCTCCCCGCTCACGGGCAGGTCGACCGTGGACACCGTGGCGCCGGTCGCCGAGGAGTTGTCGAACAGGGCGCCCTCGCCCTTCAGCACGTCCTCGCGGGGCGTGGGCACCTCGTCGTCCTGGGTGATCGACACGGGCGCCGCCTTCTTGCCGGTGCCCCACGACGACGGCCGCGAGCCCATGTCGAACTCCAGGACCCCGCCCTTCGCGAGCACCGAGTGCGGCAGCGAGGTCTTGTCCCAGCTCTTGCCGTTGACCTTCAGACCCTGGACGTACACGTTCTTCGCGCTGTTCTTCGGCGCCTTGACGACCAGCTCGCGGCCGTTCTCCAGGTGCACGGTCGTCTTCTTGAACAGCGGGGAGCCGATGGCGTACTCGCCGCTGCCCATCACCAGCGGGTAGAAGCCGAGGGAGGAGAACAGGAACCAGGCCGACTGCTCGCCGTTGTCCTCGTCCCCGTGGTAGCCCTGCCCGATCTCGCTGCCGGTGTAGAGCCGCGACAGCACCTCACGGACGTTCTTCTGCGTCTTCCAGGGCTGCCCGGCCGCGTCGTACATGTACAGGGCGTGGTGGGCCACCTGGTTGGAGTGCCCGTACATGCCCATCCGGACGTCCCGCGCCTCGGTCATCTCGTGGATGACCCCGCCGTAGGAGCCGACGAACTCGGCGGAGGCCGTCTCCGGGGTGGCGAGGTACTCGTCGAGCTTGTCCGCGAGGCCGTCGCGCCCGCCGTACAGATTGGCCAGGCCCCGGCTGTCCTGCGGGGCGGTGAAGGCGTAGCCCCAGCCGTTCGTCTCGGTGTAGTCGTGGCCCCACACGCGAGGGTCGTACCTCGAGGACTCGACGCGCCAGTCGCCCTTCGTGCTCTTCCCCTGGAAGAACCCGGCCTCGGAGTCGAACAGGTTGACGTACTCCTGGGCCCGGTCGAGGAAGTAGGCGGACTCCTCCTCGTAGCGCTTGTCACCGGTCTTCCTGTGGAGGGCCTTGCCCATCTGCGCGATGCCGTAGTCGTTGAGGTAGCCCTCCAGCGCCCACGACAGGCCCTCGTGCGTCTCGGTGCCGGTGTAGCCGAGGAAGGGCGAGGTCCCCATGCCCTTGCGGCCGACGCCCGACGACGGGGGCACGACGGTGGCGTTCTTCACGGCCGCGTCGTACGCCGCCTCCGCGTCGAAGTCCACGCCCTTGACGTACGCGTCGGCGAACGCGACGTCCGAGGAGGTGCCGGTCATCAGGTCGGCGTAACCGGGGGAGGACCAGCGGGAGGTCCAGCCGCCGTCCTTGTAGTGCTGCACGAACCCGTCGACCAGCTCACCCGCCTTGGAGGGGGTCAGGAAGGAGTACGCCGGCCAGGTGGTCCGGTAGGTGTCCCAGAAGCCGTTGTTGACGTACACCTTCCCGTCCACGATCTTCGCGCCGGTGTGCGTCGGGGTGTCCGGCCGGGTCATCTTCGAGAAGGGAGAGGCGTACTTGTACGCGCCGTCGACCTTCTCGAAGCCCGAGTTCGGGTACAGGTACAGCCGGTAGAGGCTCGAGTAGAGCGTGGTCAGCTGGTCCGGGGTGGCACCCTCGACCTCGACCTTGCCGAGCAGCTCGTCCCACTGCCGCTGGGCGCTCCGCTTGACCGAGTCGAAGGACCGTCCCTCGGGGATCTCCTGGCGCAGGTTGTCCTTCGCCTGGTCGACGCTGATCAGCGAGGTGGCCAGGCGCAGGGTGACCGTCCGGTCCTTGCCCGCGTCGAACCGCAGATGGCCCTTGACGCCCTCGGCGGAACCGTCCGTCACCGGCTTGTCGAACTCACCGTGCACGAACAGCCGGGTGGCGCCCGTGGACAGTCCGGACTTCACGTCCGAGTAGCCGCTGAAGGTGCCGCTGTCCTGGTCGAGGGTCAGGCCGGCCTGACCGGTGACGTTGTCGAACAGGACACTCGCGTCGTCGCCGGGGTAGGTGAAGCGCATGACCGCGGCGTGGTCCGTCGGCGCGATCTCCGCCTTCTGGCCGTTCTCGAACCGCACCCCGTAGTAGTACGGCCGCGCGGTCTCGTTCTCGTGCCGGAAGGCCAGCTCCCGTTCCTCACGGCCCAGTTCCGGAGTGCCGGAGGCGGCGGACGGCAGCACCTGGAAGGTCTGCCGGTCACCCATCCAGGGGCTCGGCTCATGGCTCGCGCCGAACGCCTGGATCGTCGGCAGGTTGTCCGCGTTGTTGCCGCGCGCGTAGTCGTACAGCCAGCTCAGGGAACCGGCGTTGGTCACCGGCGTCCAGAAGTTGAAGCCGTGCGGCACGGCGGTCGCCGGGAAGTTGTTGCCGCGCGAGAAACCGCCGCTGGAGTTGGTGCCCCGGGTCGTCACCGCGTAGTCGGACAGGTGGGCCTTCGGCCGCTCGGGTTTCACCGGCTTCAGGGACACGTCGTCCAGCCAGCCCCGGAACTTCGCCGGGCCCTTGGGGGAGTCGTACGCGACCAGGATCCGGTCGACGGTCCTGCCGGCCGCGACCGAACCGATCCCCGACGCGACGCTGTTCCACTGGTTGACGTACAGCACCTTCGCGTCGCCCTGGCCCCGCGGCGTCAGCGGGAAGCCGTGCCGGTCGGTGGCGCGCAGGTCGCTCAGGTAGGTGCCGTCGGTGAAGGCCAGGTCGACGGAGACGTTCGTGGCGTCGTAGTCGAGGTCGCCGTCCGCCATCGACGGGAAGATCTTGTACGACAGCTCCGTACGGCGGTCGACCTTCACATGGACGTCGAAGACCTTGTTGTACGAGTAGGCGCGCCCGTCGGCCGTGTGCCGGCCGGCGTAACGCAGTGCGCGCTTTCCGGTGAATCCGGCGCCCGACTTCGCGGTCGGGGAGCCACTCGGGCCGCGGTCGACCAGCGAGAGCATGTCCTGCGGGACGGGCTCCTCGGCGTCGCCGGTGGAGAACTGGACGTCGGCGAGCTGGAGCGCGTCCGCCCCGCCGTTCTTGGTCATCTCCAGCCGGAAGTGCCGGTACTCTGCGACGGCCGACGCGTCCAGGTCGTAGATCCTGGTCTGGAAGCGCTCCGCGAACGTCTCGCCCGAACGGGTGTCGAGGGTCGTCCAGTTCTCGCCGTCGGCCGAACCCTTCAGGGTCCAGTCCCGCGGGTCGCGCGGGGCGAAGTCGTTGGCCGAGGTGAGCGCGTACCGGACCACCTCGACCGGGGCGTCCAGGTCGAACTCGGCCCAGCCGGTGGACGCGAAGGCGAGCCACTTGCTGCCGGGCTCACCGTCGACGAGGTTCTCCTTCACCTCCCCGGCGCCCGCGTTCTCCGAGCTGGCGCGCACGTCGGTGACGTGGTCGGTGACGTTCCCCGGTATGCCGCTGCTGTAACCGCCGTCCACACCCGAGGCGCGCTTTGTGCCGCCCCGTGTGGTGTCGACGGTGTTCAGCCAGTCGGGGGCGGGTTCACCGGCCTCGAACGACGAAGCGAACTCCCGGTCCGCCTTCGCGGGCGCCCCGGGCAGGGCGACCGCGACGCCCGGGGAGGCCGCCGCCACGGCAAAGGCGGTCGTCGCGACGACCGCCGGTCCCCATCTGAGCCGCATTCTGTGCCGAACTCCGTGTTGCATGCGCGAGCACCCTCCCTGCGCTGGACAACGTTGTCAGAATCACTGCGCAAGCACCAGTAGTGGGCTAAGTGACGGATGGTGTCAAGGGTGTTGAGTGACAATGCGCACGACGAGGAGCGGAACCCCGTCCTCGTGGACCGGCCCGACACCCGGCTCGTTCCGTGCCCACTCGCCGGCCCGGCTTCCTCGCCTGCCGGGGCATCACGGAGGGGCCGGTGCGGCACGTCCCCGAGACAGGCAGGGCGGCCACTCCGGGGACCGGGGGAGACGGCCACGAGTCGCTGCCCGCATCTCCGGGGACGGGCAGTCGACGACCGGGCGAAGTAGCGGTTCGCGCGGCCGACCTGGTGAGCGAGGGGCCGACCTGCCGGTTCCCGCGCACGGTGTCCGCGCGGGACGCGTGAACCCGGGCGCCATCGGCCGGCGCACTCCACCTCTTCCTCGGACGCGGACGCCCTGGCCTCCTGCCCCGGGTGGTGTCAAGGGCGTTGGATGCGGCATTCGGGTTCGAGAGCAGGGATTCTTCCGTTTCGGAACGCGACGGGCGCTCATATTTCCGCCAGGTCTCAACTCGGAAAAGACCACCGGCGAACCTTGTGTTCGATCTTGCTCCGCCGGAGGAAAGTGGACTATACCTGTCGGCACTCCGGGGTTTCTTCACAGCTCCCGAACAGCACACGTCATCCCGTCCTGTACTGCCGCACTTCCTGCACGACCCAGCATGACCCGAACGCGGTGCCGGGGAGGATCCGGTTCACCGCCTGAGTCCTGGAGAAGGCGAGGACTTGAGCATGGGATCCAACTCCGCCGAGTACGACGGCGCCCGCGAGCGAGGCGTTTTCGGCCATCGCACCCCCGTCCGCCCGGCCGCGGGAGTGGGCCGCCGCGATCTGATCAAACGGTCCGCGGCGCTCGGCCTGATCTCCGTCCCCACGATGAGCTTCCTGTCCGCGTGCGCCAGCGGCGGCGGGGACGACCAGGAGAAGGCCGAGGCGGGCAAGAAGACCGCGAAGAACCCGCTCGGCGTCAATGACACCGCGCAGATGGAATTCGTCCTGTTCGACGGCGGTTTCGGCAAGGAGTACGCCGAGGACGCCGTGCAGGTGTACGAAAAGGCCTTCCCCGGGGCGACGGTGAAGTTCTCCGCCACGCAGAAGATCCAGTCCACCCTGCAGCCGCGTTTCAACCAGGGCACCCCGCCCGACCTCATCGACAACTCCGGCGCGGAGCAGATGGACATGGGCACCCTGGTCGGCAAGAAGCAGCTCACCGACCTCACCCCGCTGCTGGACGCACCCTCCTACGACGACCCTGGCACCAAGGTCCGTGACACGCTGCGCCCCGGCATCGTCGAGATGGGCCGGTTCGACGGCGAGCAGGTCTGGATCCTCTACTACGCCTACACGGTCTACGGCGTCTGGTACTCGCAGAAGGCGCTGGACTCGCTCGACGAGCAGTACCCCGAGACCTGGGACCAGATGCTCGCGGTCTGCGCGAAGGCCAAGAAGAAGGGCATGGCCGGCTGGACCTACGCCGGCAAGTACCCGTACTACATCCCCTTCTCGCTGTACCCGATGATCGGCAAGGTCGGCGGGCGCGAGGTGCTCGACGCCATCGACAACCTGGAGCCGAACGCCTGGAAGCACCCCGCCGTCAAGGCGTGCTTCGAGGCCTACTACGAGCTCCAGCAGAAGGGCTACGTCCTCAGGGGCACTCCGGGCCTGGACCACATCCAGTCCCAGACCGCCTGGGCCAAGGGCGACGCGCTGTTCATCCCGAACGGCTCCTGGGTGGAGAACGAGGCGGCGAACGTCATGCCCGGCGACTTCGGCCTCGCGGTCTCCGCGCCCACCGGCCTGGACTCCTCCGACAAGCTGCCCTTCGGCACCATCTGGGCCTCCGGCGGCGAACCCTTCGTCGTCCCCGCCAAGGCGGCGAACGGCGCCGGCGGTATGGAGCAGCTGCGCATCATGCTGAGCGAGGCGTCCTCGAAGAACTTCACCGGCAAGGTGAAGTCACTGACCGCCTACAACGGCGGCACCGACGGCATCGAGCTGACCCCGGGCCTGAAGTCCGGTGTCGCCGCGCTGGAGGTGGCCGGGGAGAACGTGGTGAACCCGCGCCTGCAGGACTGGTACGTGCAGCTCCAGAAGGAGAAGATCGGCGTCTCCGGGCTCGGCGAGATGATGGCCGGCCGCGCGACCCCGGCCGAGACCGTCAAGAAGATCCAGTCCTTCGCCGACGAGACGGCCAAGGACTCGTCGATCAAGCACTACAAGCACCAGTGAACAACCGGGTCAGCCGGAGCAGGCAGTGAGCACCCGTCACCGGGGCCCGTCCGGAACACCGTTGCCGGGCGGGCCCCGGTGGCAGCCCGCGCGCAGATCGGGGTCGTAGCACATGCAGCACGGCAAGTACCGGTTCATCGTGGGGTTCCTGGCGGTTCCCCTGGGGCTGTACGCGCTCTTCGTCGTCTGGCCGTTCATCCAGTCGATCTACTACTCGTTCACGGACTGGACCGGCCTGAGTCCCGACTTCGAGATGGTCGGGTTCGCCAACTACACACGCATGCTGGACGACGACATCTTCTGGAAGTCGTTGCAGCACAGCCTGCTGTTCGCCCTGCTGGTACCGGTGGTGACGATCGGTCTGGCGCTGTTCCTCTCCTTCATGATCAATGTGGGCGGCCGGCGGCGCCGCGGCGGGCCGGTGATCTCGGGGGTCCGGGGATCCGCCTTCTACAAGATCGTCTACTTCTTCCCGCAGGTGCTCTCGATCGCGATCGTCGCCCTGCTGTTCGCGTTCGCGTACAACCCGGACAGCGGTGCGATCAACTCACTGCTGCGCGGCATCGGGCTCGACGGCATCCAGCCCATCTGGCTGGGCGACCCGAACCTCGCCCTGTGGTGCGTGATGGCGGTCCTCGTCTGGTCCACGGTCGGCTTCTTCGTGGTCCTCTTCTCCGCCGGTATGGCGTCCATCCCGCTGGACCTCTACGAGGCGGCGCTGCTGGACGGCGCCGGCCGCTTCACGACCTTCTTCCGCATCACCCTGCCGCTGCTGTGGGACACCGTGCAGTCCGGCTGGGTCTACATGGGCATCCTCGCGCTGGGCGCCGAGTCGTTCGCGGTCGTACAGATCATGACGACCGGCCCCGGCGGCCCCGACTACTCGACCACCGTCATGGTCCTGTACGTGTACCAGAAGGCGTTCCGCGACGGACAGGCCGCCTACGCCACCACCATCGGTGTCGCCCTCCTCCTCGTCACGCTGGCGTTCGCCGCCCTCGTGATGAAGCTGGGGCGGCGCGAGCGGCTGGAGTACTGATCGATGAAGACGACCGAGCCCCCCGCTCCCGTACCGGCCGAGTCCGGTGTCACCCTCACCAAGGACGGCCCGCCGCCCGGTACGCCCGCCAAGGAGCCGAAGGAGAAGCGGGAGGGCGGCGTCCTCAACGTCTTCTCGCACGGCGTCCTGGTGATCTGGGCGATCATGGTGGTGCTGCCCCTGCTGTGGGCCGTGATGACGTCCTTCAAGGACGACGCCTCCATCTTCAACTCGCCCTGGTCGCTGCCGGACCCGCTGCACTTCGACAACTGGTCGCGGGCCTGGACCCAGGCCGACATGAGCGACTACTTCCTCAACACCGTCCTCGTGGTCGGCGGCTCCCTGATCGGCACCCTGGTGCTGGGCTCGATGGCCGCCTACGTGCTGGCCCGCTTCGAGTTCCCGGGCAACCGGTTCATCTACTACCTGTTCATCGGCGGCATGAGCTTCCCGATCATGCTCGCCCTGGTCCCGCTGTTCTACGTCGTCAACAACATGGGCCTGCTGAACACGATCCACGGACTGATCCTGGTCTACATCGCGTACTCGCTGCCGTTCACGGTGTTCTTCCTGACCGCGTTCTTCCGGACACTGCCCAGCAGTGTGGCGGAAGCCGCGTTCGTGGACGGCGCCTCGCACAGCAGGACGTTCTTCCAGATCATGCTCCCGATGGCCAAGCCGGGCCTGATCAGCGTGGGGATCTTCAACTTCCTGGGCCAGTGGAACCAGTACATGCTGCCCACCGTGCTCAACACCGACGAGGACAAGCACGTGCTCACCCAGGGCCTGGTGCAGCTGGCCGTCAGCCAGGGCTACAAGGGTGACTGGTCCGGTCTCTTCGCCGGCCTGGTGATGGCGATGCTCCCCGTGCTCGCCGCGTACGTCGTCTTCCAGCGCCAGGTCGTGCAGGGCCTCACCGCGGGCGCCCTGAAGTAGCCTCCGGCCCTTTTCCGGGCGGTCGGCCGGCGCTGCTCGGGAGGCGCCCCCGGGAGCCGTCCCCGGACCCTCTGAAGTCACCCTCCGGATTGCCCCGCGCACCCGCGGCTCCCGCTCCAGGGAGCGGCGGGTGCGAGGGCGTCCAAGGACCTGGAAACGGTTCAACCTCTTGACGGGAGGCGACCCGAACGGCTCATCTTAGAGTTCACTAGTTGGACACGGAACGGGGCCTCATCGAAGCGGCCCCGCGCGCAGGAGGTCGTCGTGGAGACTCCGGGGTCGCAGTCGTCGCTGCACCGAGCCAATCTTGAACGGGTCGTTCGAGCAGTACGTCTGGCGGGCTCCCTCACCCAGGCCGAGATCGCGAGGGCCACGGGCCTGTCCGCGGCGACGGTGTCCAACATCGTCCGGGAGCTGAAGGAGAGCGGGACCGTCGAGGTCACGCCCACCTCGTCGGGCGGCCGCCGGGCCCGCAGCGTGTCGCTCAGCGGGGACGCCGGGATCGTCGTGGGAGTGGACTTCGGGCACACCCACCTGCGGGTGGCGGTCGGGAACCTGGCGCACCAGGTACTGGCAGAGGAGTCCGAGCCGCTGGACGTGGACGCCTCCGCGGCCCAGGGATTCGACCGGGCCGAACAACTGGTCGACCGGCTGATCGAGGCGACCGGCGTGGACCGTGCCAAGATCGCCGGGGTCGGCCTCGGCGTGCCCGGGCCGATCGACGTGGAGTCCGGCACCCTGGGCTCGACCGCGATCCTGCCCGGCTGGACCGGCACCAGGCCCGCCGAGGAACTGCGGGGGCGGCTCGGCGTGCCCGTGCACGTGGACAACGACGCGAACCTGGGCGCCCTCGGCGAGATGGTCTGGGGCAGCGGCCGGGGTGTGCGCGACCTGGCGTACATCAAGGTCGCCAGCGGTGTCGGCGCCGGTCTGGTGATCGACGGGAAGATCTACCGGGGGCCGGGCGGCACCGCGGGGGAGATCGGGCACATCACACTCGACGAGTCCGGGCCCGTCTGCCGCTGCGGCAACCGCGGTTGCCTGGAGACCTTCACGGCGGCCCGTTACGTGCTGCCCCTGCTCCAGCCCAGCCATGGCACGGATCTGACCATGGAGGGTGTCGTACGGTTGGCGCGGGACGGCGATCCGGGCTGCCGCAGGGTGATCGCCGACGTGGGCCGCCACATCGGCAGTGGAGTCGCCAATCTCTGCAATCTGTTGAACCCGAGCCGGGTGGTCCTCGGCGGTGACCTCGCCGAGGCCGGCGAGCTGGTCCTCGGGCCCATAAGGGAGTCCGTCGGACGCTACGCGATCCCCAGCGCCGCACGCCAACTGTCCGTGCTTCCCGGGGCACTTGGGGGCCGTGCGGAGGTGCTCGGCGCGCTCGCCCTCGCCCTGAGCGAAATGGGCGATTCGACCCTGTTGGACGGTACGGCGAACGGCACCCTCACCGCGGCCTCCCCTGCCTTCACTTAGAGAACGATTGGCACCGTTGCCATCTCGTTAAGGATTTACTTCTTGACGTCGCACGTGTGGCCGAGTTGACTTCCAGCCACCTCGGTCGCAATGTCGCGGCCTCGTCAGGGAGGTTTCTGAAGTGAACACGCGTATGCGTCGTACCGCCATTGCCGTTGCCGCCGGTGCGCTGGCCGTCTCTCTCGCCGCCTGCGGCAGTGCCGCCGAGTCCGGTGACAACAGCAGCGACTCGGGCGACTCCGCCGCCAAGGGCGACGACATCAAGGTCGGTCTGCTCCTGCCGGAGAACCAGACCGCGCGGTACGAGAAGTTCGACAAGCCCCTGATCGAGAAGAAGATCAAGGAGCTCACGAACAACAAGGCCGAGGTCATCTACGCCAACGCCAAGCAGGACGCCAGCCAGCAGAACCAGCAGGTCGACACGATGGTGACCAACAAGGTCGACGTGCTGATCCTGGACGCGGTGGACGCCAAGGCCATCGCCGGCTCGGTCAAGAAGGCCAAGGACGCCGGCATCCCGGTCGTGGCCTACGACCGCCTGGCCGAGGGCCCGATCGACGCCTACACCTCGTTCGACAACGTGACCGTCGGCAAGACGCAGGGCGAGGCCCTGCTCGAGGCGCTGGGCGACAAGGCCAAGGACGGCCAGATCGTCATGATGAACGGCTCCTCCACCGACCCGAACGCCGCCCTGTTCAAGGAGGGCGCGCACGCCGTCCTCGACGGCAAGGTCAAGGTCGGCCGCGAGTACGACACCAAGGAGTGGAAGCCGGAGAACGCCAACGCCAACATGGAAGGCGCCATCTCCGCCATCGGCAAGGACAAGATCGTCGGCGTCTACTCCGCCAACGACGGCATGGCGGGCGGCATCATCACCGCCCTGAAGGCCGCCGGCATCGACGTCCCGGTCACCGGCCAGGACGCCGAACTGGCGGGTGTGCAGCGCATCGTCACCGGTGAGCAGTACATGAGCGTCTACAAGCCGTACGCCCCGGAGGCCGACGCCGCCGCCGAGATGGCCGTCGCGCTCGCCCAGGGCAAGTCGCTGGACTCCATCGCCAAGGACTCGGTCGACAGCCCCACCACCAAGGGCGTGCCCTCGGTGCTCGTCCCGGTCGTGTCGCTGACCCAGGAGAACATCAACGACACCGTGATCAAGGACGGCGTCTACACCGTCGAGGAGATCTGCACGGCCAAGTACAAGGCCGCCTGCGACAAGATCGGTCTCAAGTAGACCGTTTGATCCCCGCAGTCCCCAAGTCCCCCGAGTCGTACGGGAGTCCGGACCGGACTCCCGTAGGGGGCCGACTGCCATGAGCTCCGCCGGCGCCCCGCACACACCAGCCCCGCAAGCTACGCGGGGCGCCGGTCGGAACACCCCCCAAACTTCTGCACAACCTCCCGCCGGGTCAGGCGGCGAAGGAGATGGTTCACGTGTCCGCTACGCCCGTGCTGGCGTTGCGCGGGGTCTCCAAGCGTTTCGGTGCCGTCCAGGCGCTCACCGACGTAGAGCTTGAGGTCCGTGCCGGCGAGGTGGTCGCCCTGGTGGGCGACAACGGCGCCGGAAAGTCCACGCTGGTCAAGACGATCGCCGGCGTGCACCCCATCGATGAGGGCGTCATCGAGTGGGACGGCAAGGCCGTCCAGATCAACAGGCCGCACGACGCCCAGGGCCTGGGCATCGCGACGGTCTACCAGGACCTCGCGCTGTGCGACAACATCGACGTCGTCGGCAACCTCTACCTGGGCCGGGAGATCCGCAAGCGCGGTGTCCTGGACGAGGTGGAGATGGAGCGCCGCTCCCGGGAACTGCTCGACACACTGTCGATCCGCATCCCCAGCGTCCGCATCCCGATCGCCTCGCTCTCCGGCGGTCAGCGCCAGGTCGTGGCGATCGCCCGGTCCATGCTCGGCGAGCCCAAGCTGGTGATCCTCGACGAGCCCACCGCCGCCCTCGGCGTCGAGCAGACCGCGCAGGTCCTCGACCTGGTCGAGCGGCTGCGCGAGCGCGGCCACGCGGTCATCCTCATCAGCCACAACATGGCCGACGTCAAGGCCGTGGCGGACAAGGTCGCCGTCCTGCGCCTCGGGCGCAACAACGGCATCTTCGAGGTCAAGTCGACCTCGCAGGAAGAGATCATCTCCGCCATCACGGGCGCCACGGAGAACGCCGTGACCCGTCGTGCGGCGCGTACCAATGGGGAGGTCAGCAAGTGAGCACCGAAAAGACCTCGACGCCCGCGGACCACACGGTCGAGAACACCGAGGCGGCCACCGCGGCGGTCACCGCCGTCGACCCCCGGCTGCTGGTCCGCGAGCAGGGCTTCGCCGGCTATCTGGGCGAGTTCAAGCGCAAGATGAAGGCCGGCGACCTCGGGTCCGTCCCCGTCATCATCGGCCTGGTGGTCATCTGGGCCATCTTCACCGGCCTGAACTCCAACTTCCTCACCGCCGGCAACTTCTCCGACATGTCCGTCGCCATGGTCGGCACCGGCATGATCGCCGTCGGCGTCGTCTTCGTGCTGCTGCTCGGCGAGATCGACCTGTCGGTCGGCTCGGTCAGCGGTGTCGCGGGCGCCGCCTTCGCGGTGCTGAACGTCACGCACGGGATGAACGAGGTGCTGGCCCTGGTGCTGGCCATCCTCACCGGCACGGTCGCCGGCATCATCCACGGCTTCGTCTTCGCCCGCATCGGCGTCCCCGCCTTCGCCGTGACCCTGGCCGGCCTGCTGTTCTGGCAGGGCTTCATGCTGCAGATACTGGGCAGCAACGGCACGATCAACCTGGACAGCGACGGCATCGTCGGGAAGTTCACGAGCTACTACTTCACCGATGTCGCGGCCGCCTACGGCCTCGCCGTCGTGGCCGTCGTCGCGTACTTCGCCACCGCGTTCCTGGGCAACCGCCGCCGCGAGGCCGCCGGGATCCCCTCGCGCCCGCTGAACGACATCATCGTGCGCACCGTGCTGCTGGCCGTCGTCGCCTTCGTGGTGGCGATCGTCTACAACCAGCACAAGGGCCTCCCGCTCGCCGTGGTGATCTTCCTCGCGGTGCTCGTGCTCACCGACTTCGTGCTCCGCCGCACCGCCTACGGCCGCAAGGTCTTCGCGCTCGGCGGCAGCGTCGAGGCGTCCCGCCGTGCCGGTATCAACGTGGAGATGGTCCGGATCTCGGTCTTCGCGATCGCCGGCACCTTCGCCGCGATCGGCGGCCTCTTCGTCGCCTCGAAGATCGCCTCCGCCAACCAGGGCGCGGGCACCGGTGAGTTCCTGATGAACGTCATCGCCGCGGCCGTGATCGGCGGTACGTCCCTCTTCGGCGGCCGGGGCCGCACCTGGAACGCGCTCCTCGGTGTCCTGGTGATCGTCTCGATCCAGTACGGCCTCGCCCTCGAGGGCATCGCCTCGCCGGTCCAGTACATGATCACCGGTGGCGTGCTGCTGGCGACCGTCGTCATCGACGCCATCACCCGCAAGACCCAGAAGACGGCGGGCCGCGCCTAGCCGCTCCCGCGGCGGCACGTCCGCGAAGCACGTCCTGTGCCCGGTACCCGTGCGGTGCCGGGCACAGGCATGCCGTGTCACGTGCCGTGTCACGTGCCGTGTCACGTGCCGTAGCGCGGTCCGATCACGGGTGGGGCCGGGAGGCGTGACGTACGACGCACCGCCCGGACGCAGGGCGCCGGAGCGGAACATTAGACTCGACGAGCCCGGCAACAGCTCGATCAGCTCTACTGCAAGGAGGCACGGGTGCCGCTGCTGACCCGTATCAGGGGACCGCGCGATCTGGACCGGCTCACCCTGGAGGAGCTGGACCGGCTGGCCGAGGAGATCCGGACCTTCCTCGTCGACGCGGTCTCCAAGACCGGTGGCCACCTCGGCCCCAACCTGGGCGTGGTGGAGCTCACCCTCGCCCTGCACCGTGTCTTCGAATCCCCCAGGGACAAGGTGCTCTGGGACACCGGACACCAGTCCTACGTGCACAAACTGCTGACCGGCCGGCAGGACTTCTCCAGGCTGAAGATGAAGGGCGGCCTCTCCGGCTACCCCTCGCAGGCCGAGTCCGAGCACGACGTCATCGAGAACAGCCACGCCTCCACCGTCCTCGGCTGGGCCGACGGCCTCGCCAAGGCCAACCAGCTGAGGAAGACCGGCGACCACGTCGTCGCCGTCATCGGTGACGGCGCGCTCACCGGCGGCATGGCCTGGGAGGCGCTGAACAACATCGCCGACGCGGGGGACCGCCCGCTGGTCATCGTCGTCAACGACAACGAGCGCTCCTACGCGCCCACCATCGGCGGCCTCGCCAGCCATCTCGCGACCCTGCGCACCACCGACGGCTACGAGCGCTTCCTGGCCCGCACCAAGGAGCTCCTGGAGCGCACCCCGGTCGTCGGCAGGCCCCTCTACGACACCCTGCACGGCGCCAAGAAGGGCCTGAAGGACTTCATCGCCCCGCAGGGCATGTTCGAGGACCTGGGCCTGAAGTACGTCGGCCCCATCGACGGCCACGACATCGAGGCACTGGAGTCCGCCCTCACCCGAGCCAAGGGCTTCGGCGGCCCGGTGATCGTGCACTGCCTCACCGAGAAGGGCCGCGGCTACCAGCCCGCCCTCGCGGACGAGGCGGACCGCTTCCACGCCGTCGGCAAGATCCACCCCGACACGGGCCTGCCGATCGCCTCCTCCGGCGCCGACTGGACGTCCGTCTTCGGCGAGGAGATGGTCAGGCTCGGCGAGGAGCGCGAGGACGTCGTCGCCATCACCGCGGCCATGCTCCAGCCCGTCGGCCTCGACCGGTTCGCCAAACGGTTCCCGGACCGGGTCTACGACGTCGGCATCGCCGAGCAGCACGGCGCCGTCTCCGCCGCGGGCCTGGCCCACGGCGGGGTCCACCCCGTGTTCGCCGTGTACGCCACCTTCCTCAACCGCGCCTTCGACCAGGTGCTGATGGACGTGGCCCTGCACAAGTGCGGCGTCACCTTCGTCCTGGACCGGGCCGGCATCACCGGCACCGACGGCGCCTCCCACAACGGCATGTGGGACATGTCGATCCTCCAGGTCGTCCCCGGGCTGCGGCTGGCCGCCCCGCGCGACGCCGACCAGGTCCGCGCCCAGCTCCGCGAGGCCGTGCAGGTCACCGACGCGCCGACCGTGGTCCGCTTCTCCAAGGGCGCCGTCGGACCCGCCGTACCGGCCGTGGGCCGCGTCGGCGGCATGGACGTCCTGCGCGAGCCCGGCACCGACGCCCCGGACGTGCTGCTGGTCTCCGTGGGCGCCCTCGCGCCGATGTGCCTGGAGATCGCCGGCCTGCTCGACCGGCAGGGCATCTCCACCACCGTCGTCGACCCGCGCTGGGTCAAGCCGGTCGACGAGGCCATGGCCCCGCTCGCCGAGAAGCACCGCGTCGTCGTCACCGTCGAGGACAACTCCCGCGTCGGCGGGGTCGGCTCGACGATCGCGCAGGCCCTGCGCGACGCCGGCGTCGACGTACCGCTGCGCGACTTCGGCATCCCGCCGCGCTTCCTCGACCACGCCTCGCGCGCCGAGGTCATGGCGGAGATCGGCCTGACCGCCCCGGACATCGCCCGCCAGGTCACCGGCCTGGTCTCGAAGCTGGACGGCGGATACGCGCGCTCCGCCGCCGACTCGGTGGAACCGGCCCGCGACTGAGGCGCGACGGAACCGACACCTCCCGCCGATACGCCCGAACGGGTCGCCCGTGCCACTGTGAAGAGTGGTACGGGCGACCCGTTCGCGTGAACACGTTTGTGCCGGGGCACACGTTTCAGGTCCCCTCTCGACCATGCCGGGGACGACGCAGCGTGGGAGGTATCCGTGAGCAACACCCTCTTCCGGACGAAGAAGGTCGAGCAGTCCATCCGTGACACCGAGGAACCGGAGCACGCGCTCAAGAAGTCCTTGTCCGCGCTGGATCTGACCGTCTTCGGTGTCGGTGTCATCATCGGTACCGGCATCTTCGTCCTCACCGGTACGGTCGCCAAGAACAACGCAGGGCCGTCGGTGGCCCTGGCCTTCGCGGTGGCCGGAGTCGTCTGCGCGCTCGCCGCGCTCTGCTACGCCGAGTTCGCCTCCACCGTCCCGGTGGCGGGCTCCGCCTACACCTTCTCGTACGCGTCCCTGGGCGAACTGCCCGCGTGGATCATCGGCTGGGACCTGGTCCTGGAGTTCGCGCTCGGCACGGCGGTGGTGGCCGTCGGCTGGTCCGGGTACATCCACTCGCTGCTGGACAACGCGGGCTGGCAGCTGCCCGCCTCGCTCGGTGTCCGGGACGGCGCCGAGGGCTTCGGCTTCGACATCCTCGCCGCCGCCCTGGTGCTGGTCCTCACCGGCATCCTCGTCCTCGGCATGAAGCTGTCCGCCCGGGTCACCTCGATCGTCGTCGCCATCAAGGTGATCGTCGTCCTCGTCGTCATCATCGCCGGCTCCTTCTTCGTCACCGCCGACAACTACGACCCGTTCGTCCCGAAGGCGCAGCCCGTCGAGGCCGGCGCCGGTCTCGACTCACCGCTCATCCAGCTGATCTTCGGCTGGGCGCCGTCCAACTTCGGCGTGCTGGGCATCTTCACCGCCGCCTCGGTGGTCTTCTTCGCCTTCATCGGCTTCGACATCGTCGCCACGGCCGCCGAGGAGACCAGGAACCCGCAGCGGGACATGCCCCGCGGCATCCTCGGCTCGCTGTTCATCTGCACCGTGCTGTACGTGGCCGTGTCGATCGTCGTCACCGGTATGCAGCACTACAGCGAGCTGTCCGTGGACGCCCCGCTCGCGGACGCGTTCAAGGCCACCGGGCATCCCTGGTACGCGGGCTTCATCAGCTTCGGCGCCGCCGTCGGCCTGACCACGGTCTGCATGATCCTGCTGCTCGGCCAGACCCGGGTGTTCTTCGCGATGAGCCGGGACGGACTGCTGCCCCGCTTCTTCTCCCGCGTCCACCCCCGGTTCAGGACCCCGCACCGGCCGACCATCCTGCTCGGCGTCGTCATCGCGATCCTCGCGGGCTTCACCCCGCTGACGGAACTCGCCGAACTCGTCAACATCGGCACGCTCTTCGCCTTCGTCATCGTCGCGCTCAGCGTGATCATCCTGCGCCGTACCCGTCCCGACCTGCCGCGGGCCTTCCGCACCCCGTGGGTGCCGTTCCTGCCGATCCTGTCGGTCGCCGCCTCGTTGTGGCTGATGCTGAACCTGCCCGCCGAGACCTGGGTGCGGTTCGGCGTCTGGATGGCGATCGGCGTCGTCGTCTACTTCCTCTACAGCCGCGGCCACAGCCGCCTGGGCCGCGGCGAGGGGGTCGGCCCCGTCGAGCCCGCGGAACCGCCGGGCCCGGCACCCCGGTAGGGCTCATGGCTCCCGGCCCGTGCGAACCGCCCCCCGGCGCGGAGCACGGGGCCGGGGGCTTTCGCCGGACAGGTCGTCAGGGGCGGACCGTCCGCGGGCCGGCCACCGTCGCGCCGAGGGCGGTCACCCGGCGCCGCAGCTCGCGGTCGGCGGTGACGACCAGGACCGGCCGTCCACCCGCCCCGGCCACCAGGCCGACCATGTGGTCGTCGCCGCTGCCCGGCGCCGACTCCACCCGCACCCCCGGCACCGACTCCACGCCCCGCGCGGCCCCCTCCACCACCAGGACGATCTCCGCCGGGTCCGCCGGGTCCGTACGGCCCGGGAGCCCATGCTCGGCCAGCCGGTCCCGCAGCCGCTCCGCGGCGCCCCGGCGGTCCCGCCACCACCCGTCGGGCACCGACCCGACGACGTTCGCGGAGTCGACGATCACGAGCAGAGCGGCGCTGTTCTCCATGCGGCCAGGCTCCCACGGAACGACACAGGGGGCGGGCCGCACGGAAACCATCCGTGCGGCCCGCCCCCTGTCGGGGCCTGCCGGTCAGACGGGGACGCTCGCCACGCCCGGGGCCAGGAACCGCTTGCCGTTGACGCGCTCGGAGACGCCCTCGCGGTCCAGGTACGGCGTGATGCCGCCCAGGTGGAAGGGCCAGCCGGCGCCGGTGATCAGGCACAGGTCGATGTCCTGGGCCTCGGCGACGACACCCTCGTCGAGCATCAGCCCGATCTCCTGCGCCACCGCGTCGAGCACCCGGGCCCGCACCTGCTCCTCGGTGAGGACGGTGTCGCCCTGCTTGAGCAGCGCGGCGACCTCGGGGTCCAGCTCCGGCCTGCCGCTGTCGTAGACGTAGAAGCCGCGCTTGCCGGCCTCGACGACCGCCTTCAGGTTCGGCGAGACGGTGAAGCGGTCGGGGAAGGACCGGTTCAGCGTCTCGGAGACGTGCAGCCCGATCGCCGGGCCGACCAGCTCGAGGAGGACCAGCGGGGACATCGGCAGACCGAGCGGCTCGACGGCCTTCTCCGCGGTCTCGACCGGGGTGCCCTCGTCGATGACGTTCTGGACCTCGCCCATGAAGCGGGTCAGGATGCGGTTCACGACGAACGCCGGGGCGTCCTTGACCAGCACCGCGGTCTTCTTCAGCTTCCGGGCCACGCCGAACGCCGTCGCCAGCGAGGCGTCGTCGGTCTGCTCGCCGCGGACGATCTCGAGGAGCGGCAGGACCGCGACCGGGTTGAAGAAGTGGAAACCGACGACCCGCTCGGGGTTCTTCAGCTTCGACGCCATCCGGGACACCGACAGCGAGGAGGTGTTGGTGGCGAGGATCGCGTGCGCCGGGGCGACCGCCTCGACCTCGGCGAACACCTGCTGCTTGACGCTCATCTCCTCGAAGACCGCCTCGATGACGAAGTCGGCGTCCGCGAAGCCCTCGGCCTTGTCCAGCACACCGGTGACCAGCGCCTTGAGGCGGTTGGCCTTGTCCTGGTTGACGCGGCCCTTGCCGAGCAGCTTGTCGATCTCGGCGTGGACGTAGCTCACACCCCTGTCGATGCGCTCCTGGTCGATGTCGGTCAGCACGACCGGCACCTCGAGGCGGCGCAGGAACAGCAGCGCGAGCTGCGAGGCCATCAGGCCGGCGCCGACGACACCGACCTTGGTGACCGGACGGGCCAGGTTCTTGTCCGGGGCACCGGCCGGGCGCTTGGCGCGCTTCTGCACCAGGTTGAACGCGTAGAGACCGGAGCGCAGTTCACCGCCCATGATCAGGTCGGCGAGCGCCTTGTCCTCGGCGTCGTAGCCCTGCTGGAGGTCACCGTTCTTGGCGGCGGCGATGATGTCCAGGGCGCGGTAGGCGGCCGGGGCGGCGCCGTGCACCTTGGAGTCGGCGACGAACCGGCCCTTGGCGACGGCCTGGTCCCAGGCCTCGCCGCGGTCGATCACCGGGCGGTCGACGACGATCTCGCCCTTGAGGACGGCCGCCGTCCAGATCAGCGACTGCTCCAGGAAGTCCGCACCCTCGAAGATCGCGTCCGCGATGCCGAGTTCGTAGACCTGCTCGCCCTTGAGCTGCTTGTTCTGGTTGAGGCTGTTCTCGATGATCACCGAGACGGCCTTCTCGGCGCCGATCAGGTTCGGCAGCAGGGCGCAGCCGCCCCAGCCGGGGACCAGACCGAGGAAGACCTCGGGCAGGGAGAACGCCGGAATGGCCGCGGACACCGTGCGGTAGGCGCAGTGCAGGCCGACCTCGACGCCGCCGCCCATGGCCGCGCCGTTGTAGTACGCGAAGGTGGGCACGGCGAGCGTCGAGAGCCGCTTGAAGACGTCGTGGCCGCCCTTGCCGATGGCGTGGGCGTGGTCCCACTCCTTCAGCTGCTCGACGCCCTTGAGGTCGGCGCCGACGGCGAAGATGAACGGCTTGCCGGTGATGCCGACACCGACGATCCCGCCGTCCGCGGCCTCCTTCTCGACCTGGTCGATGGCGGCGTCCAGGTTCGCCAGCGACTGCGGGCCGAAGGTGGTCGGCTTGGTGTGGTCCAGGCCGTTGTCGAGCGTGATCAGCGCGAAGCGCCCGGCGCCCAGGGGCAGTTCGAAGTGGCGTACGTGGGCCGTCGTGACGACCTCGTCCGGGAAGAGCGCGGCCGCGCCCTTCAACAGTTCGGCGGTGGTGCTCACTTGTCCCCCTCGAAGTGCGGGTTTTCCCAGATGACCGTCGCGCCCATGCCGAAGCCGACGCACATGGTGGTCAGGCCGTAGCGGACGTGCGGCTGCTCCTCGAACTGGCGGGCCAGCTGCGTCATCAGACGGACACCGGAGGAGGCCAGCGGGTGGCCGAAGGCGATGGCGCCGCCGTACTGGTTGACGCGCGCGTCGTCGTCGGCGATGCCGTAGTGCTCCAGGAAGGCCAGCACCTGGACGGCGAAGGCCTCGTTGATCTCGAACAGACCGATGTCGGAGATGGACAGCCCCGCCTGGGCGAGGGCCTTCTCCGTCGCCGGGATCGGGCCGTAGCCCATGACCTCGGGCTCCACACCCGCGAAGGAGTAGGCGACCAGGCGCATCTTGACCGGCAGCCCGTTCTCGCGGGCGAATTCCTCGGAGGCGATGACCGAGGCGGTGGCGCCGTCGTTCAGACCGGCCGCGTTGCCCGCGGTGACCCGGCCGTGGACGCGGAACGGCGTCTTGAGACCGGCCAGGTTCTCCAGGGTGGTGCCCGGACGCATCGGCTCGTCGGCGGTGACCAGGCCCCAGCCCGTCTCGCCCGCCTCCGCGTTGGTGCGGCGCACCGACACCGGTACCAGGTCGGCCTGGATCTTGCCGTCGGCGTAGGCCTTGGCGGCCTTCTCCTGCGAGCGGACCGCGTACTCGTCGGCGCGCCGCTTGGTGATCGTCGGGTAGCGGTCGTGCAGGTTCTCCGCGGTCATGCCCATGAACAGGGCCGACTCGTCGACCAGCTTCTCGGAGACGAACCGCGGGTTCGGGTCGACGCCCTCACCCATCGGGTGGCGGCCCATGTGCTCGACACCGCCCGCGATGGCGACGTCGTACGCGCCGAAGGCGACGGAGCCGGCCACCGTGGTCACGGCGGTCAGGGCACCCGCGCACATGCGGTCGATGGAGTAGCCCGGGACCGAGGTCGGCAGGCCCGCCAGGATGCCGGCGGTGCGGCCGATGGTCAGGCCCTGGTCGCCGATCTGCGTGGTCGCGGCGACCGCGACCTCGTCGATCTTCTTCGGGTCGAGTCCGGGGTTGCGGCGCAGCAGCTCCCGGATCGCCTTCACGACGAGGTCGTCGGCACGGGTCTCGTGGTAGATGCCCTTCGGGCCCGCCTTGCCGAACGGGGTGCGGACGCCGTCGACGAAGACGACGTCCCTGACGGTACGAGGCACGATGGCTCTCCTCCAGGTGCGGGATGGCACTGCTGCGTTGCGCTGAGCGCGCGCTCAGAGCCTATGCTACTTGTGGGTAATGTAGCTGCCCAGTCCCGTGGACCCGAGCGGTGAAGGTCACACCGTCGGCGGAGTCCGTCGAACCATGCGGAACGAGGGACGGGGCCTGCGCGCACGCCTCCCGAGGATCTTGGCCTGATCTCGACGTCCCTGTTCCGCTTCGGGGCCCCTTCGGAGCCCGCCATCGCGGGCGGCCGGGCCGACGGAGCCGATCAGGGGGCGCGGGGCCGTGCCGAACCGCGGCTCCGCCGCGTGGGCGTGACCAGCCACGACGAACCGTCCCCGGCGGACGCCCGCCCCGGTGGGGAACTGGACGTCGCCCGTCGCGCCGGCCCTGCGCCCCGCGCCGGCCCTGCGCCCCGCGCAGGCTTCCCGCACACCGGCGGCTTCCCGCACACCGGCGGCACGACGGGCGTTGCGCGTCACCCCCGAGGCCCCGTGCGCCCCACGGCTGAGTCGTCGTCGTGCGGAGTGCCCTTTGCTCCCCGCGCCCGCCCGCGAACCACCCCGCCCACGGCGCTCAGGCGATCCCGGAACCGTCGGACGCCAGCGCGGCGACCAGTACCGGCGTCACCTGCTCCACCTGCCACTGCCGCGCCCCGTACCCCGCCAGCGCGGCCGCGACGGACTCCGGGCCGGCTGGCTGCGGCGGCTCCCAGCACACTCTCCGTACCGTGTCCGGCGTGATCAGGTTCTCCTGCGGCATGTTCAGCTGCTCGGCGAGCGCGCTCACCCCCGCGCGGGCCGCGGACAGCCGGGCCGCGGCCACCGGGTCCTTGTCCGCCCAGGCGCGCGGCGGCGGGGGACCGGTCACCGGCTGGCCGGGCTGCGGCAGCTGCGCCTCGCTCAGCGCCCGCGCCCGGTCCACGGCCGCCTGCCACTGCTCCAGCTGACGCCGCCCCACGCGCGACCCGAACCCGTTCAGCGCGGCGAGGGCGTGCGCGGTGGCCGGCACGGCGAGCGCGGCCTCGACGATGGCCGCGTCCGAGAGCACCTTGCCCGGCGAGACGTCCCTGCGCTGGGCGATCCGGTCCCGGGTCTGCCACAACTCCCGTACGACGGCCATCTGCCGGCGCCTGCGCACCTTGTGCATGCCGGAGGTGCGCCGCCAGGGGTCCTTGCGGGGCTCCGGCGGCGGCGCGGACGCGATCGCGTCGAACTCCTGCCACGCCCACTCCAGCTTGCCCTGCCGGTCCAGCTCCTTCTCCAGCGCGTCCCGCAGGTCGACCAGGAGTTCGACGTCGAGGGCGGCGTAGCGCAGCCAGGGCTCGGGCAGCGGGCGGGTGGACCAGTCGACGGCGGAGTGGCCCTTCTCCAGGACGAAGCCGAGCACGTTCTCGACCATGGCGCCGAGCCCGACGCGGGGGAAACCGGCGAGGCGGCCGGCCAGTTCGGTGTCGAAGAGACGGGTGGGCAGCATCCCTATCTCGCGCAGGCAGGGCAGGTCCTGCGTGGCGGCGTGCAGCACCCACTCGACGCCGGACAGCGCCTCGCCCAGGCCCGACAGGTCGGGGCAGGCGACGGGGTCGATCAGCGCGGACCCGGCGCCCTCGCGGCGCAGTTGGACGAGGTAGGCGCGCTGGCCGTAGCGGTAGCCGGAGGCGCGCTCGGCGTCGACGGCGACGGGGCCGGTGCCCGCGGCGAAGGCGGCGATCACTTCGGCGAGGGCGGCGTCGTCCGTGATCACGGACGGAATGCCCTCGCGCGGTTCGAGCAAGGGGATCGGCGCCTCCGTAGCAGAAGATCCGTCGTCGTCCGGAGGGGCGCCTCCGGTGGTTCGCAGGGCACTGTCTGCTGCGGTGTCGTGGGCGTCGGTCACCTGTCAAGAGTATCCATGCCACGAAGGGGCCCGCCGACGGAACGTTCCGGCGGCGGGCCCCAGGGGGTCGTAAACAAGTCAGTCCGGTGCGGGCCCGGCCGGGAAGGTCAGTGGATGATGCCGGTGCGCAGGGCCACCGCGACCATCCCGGCGCGGTCGCCCGTGCCGAGCTTGCGGGCGATGCGGGCGAGGTGGCTCTTGACGGTCAGCGCGGACAGGCCCATCGAGACGCCGATGGCCTTGTTCGACTGCCCCTCCGCCACCAGCCGCAGCACCTCGACCTCACGGCCGGACAGTTCGCGGTAGCCGCCCGGGTGGCTCGGGGCACCCGGGGGGCGGCGGTGCAGACGGGCGCCGCCGATGGGGGCGGCGCCGGGGCGGGAGGGAAGTCCGAGGTTGGTACGGGTGCCGGTGACGACGTAGCCCTTCACTCCGCCGGCGAGGGCGTTGCGCACGGCGCCGATGTCGTCGGCGGCGGACAGGGCGAGACCGTTGGGCCAGCCCGCAGCCCGGGTCTCCGAGAGAAGGGTGAGGCCGGAACCGTCCGGCAGGTGGACGTCGGCGACGCAGATGTCGCGGGGGTTGCCGATGCGGGGACGAGCCTCCGCGACGGACGAGGCCTCGATCACGTCGCGTACACCGAGCGCCCACAGATGGCGGGTGACGGTGGAACGGACGCGGGGGTCGGCCACGACCACCATGGCGGTCGGCTTGTTCGGGCGGTAGGCGACCAGGCTTGCGGGCTGCTCGAGGAGAACGGACACCAGGCCTCCTGGGGTGGCGGCGGGACGGGGCCGGCTCGTGGGGGTGAAGCCGGGCTCAACCGTGCTTTCAAGGTCACAGTCGTCTTCGGCAGCAAACCCGCTCTCCTTTAGAGAATGATCACGATCCAGTGAGTAACAATCCGTGCAATTCGGACACGCGGTCGATCATTCGAAGATCGAACGGTTCCGGTCCGCGTCGTAACGCTTCCGGAAGTGGCCGTATCGACAAAGAGATCCCCAAAAAGGTCGTCAAAGAGATTGCCGGGGTGATCAGTGATGGGGTGGTCGGCGAGTCGACAAGGAGACCGGTCCGAAGACCCGCCCGGCGACCGGTTCGGCGACCCGGTCGGCGACCGGTTCGATGACCCGCCCGGGAACGACAAAAAAGACCGGTCCGAAGACCGGTCTCGAGGACCGTCGGGGCCCCACGCGGGGCTCGGCACAACACGTTGCAGGGGCCGCGGGGTGCGAGGCTGCGGGGCCGGCGTCCGCGGGGGCCCGGCGGACGCGGTGGGCTCAGCGCGACTGCGGGCCCCGCCGCTGAGGCAGCGTCACCACCGACGCGTCCCCCGGAGCGGCCGGCGGCAGCCCGGCGACCTGCGCCAGCAGGTCGCACCACGCCACCAGATGCGTGGCCGTGTCCGGCACTCCGCCCGGGCCCTCCCGCGGTGTCCACGAGGCACGGATCTCGATCTGCGAGGCTGCGGGGCGTTCGGACAGCCCGCCGAAGTAGTGCGAACTCGCCCGCGTGACCGTGCCGCTCGGCTCGCCGTACGTCAGACCGCGCGCCGCGAGCGCACCGGTCAGCCAGGACCAGCACACCTCCGGAAGCAGTGGATCCGCCGCCATCTCCGGCTCCAGCTCCGCACGCACCAGCGTCACCAGACGGAAGGTGCCCCGCCAGGCGTCGTGCCCGGCCGGTTCGTGCAGCAGCACCAGCCGGCCGTCGGCCAGGTCCTCGTCGCCGTCCACGACCGCCGCCTCCAGCGCGTACGCGTACGGGGCGAGCCGCTTGGGAGGCGGAACGGTCTCCACTTCGATCTGCGGGCGCAGCCGCGCGCCCCGCAACGCGTCGACGGCGGTCCGGAAGGGCAACGGGGGCGCCGTGCCCCCGAGCCCGAGATCCGCATCGGTGTCCTTCGCTTCGTCCATTCCGCCCGTGCCGTCCGACAGTCGTCCCTGAGCCGCAGCCATGCGGGGAAGGTTAAGCGGAAGCGGGCCCCGGCGCGGGGAGGGACACCCGTGGCGGGCAACGGTGTCCGGATCGTGTCGCACCGGCGTGGCGCGGACGTGGTGCCCGGCGTGGCGCGGGTGTGAAGCGGGACGCGGGACACGGTGTGGCGCGGGGCGTGGGACACGGTCCGGCGCGGGCCGTGGGTGCACGGGTGGCCTGCGGTGCGGGGCGGCCGGCGGGCCGTGGGAGACTGGCCGGGTGAGCGCCAATGTCAGCCCGCGGGGCAAGCAGCCGACCCAGACGTACGACAGTGCCTTCCTCAAGGCGTGCCGGCGTGAGCCGGTGCCGCACACTCCGGTGTGGTTCATGCGGCAGGCGGGCCGCTCACTGCCGGAGTACCGCAAGGTGCGCGAGGGCATCGCGATGCTCGACTCCTGCATGCGCCCCGACCTCGTCGCCGAGATCACCCTCCAGCCGGTGCGCCGCCACCATGTCGACGCGGCGATCTACTTCAGCGACATCGTCGTCCCGCTCAAGGCGATCGGCATCGATCTCGACATCAAGCCCGGCATCGGCCCCGTCGTCGAGGAGCCCTTCCGCACCCGCGCCGACCTGGCCCGGCTGCGCGACCTCACCCCCGAGGACGTCTCCTACGTCACCGAGGCGATCGGCCTGCTGACCGCCGAGCTCGGCGCCACCCCGCTGATCGGCTTCGCGGGCGCCCCGTTCACCCTCGCCAGCTACCTCGTCGAGGGCGGCCCGTCCCGCACGTACGAGAACGCCAAGGCGATGATGTACGGCGACCCGGAACTCTGGGCCGACCTCCTCGACCGTCTCGCGGACATCACCGCAGCCTTCCTCACCGTGCAGATCGAGGCCGGCGCCTCCGCGGTCCAGCTGTTCGACTCCTGGGCCGGCGCGCTCGCCCCGGCCGACTACCGGCACTCGGTGCTGCCCGCCTCGGCCAAGGTCCTCGACGCGGTGTCCGGCCACGGCGTCCCCCGCATCCACTTCGGCGTCGGCACCGGCGAGCTCCTCGGCCTGATGGGCGAGGCCGGCGCGGACGTCGTCGGCGTCGACTGGCGCGTCCCGCTGGACGAGGCCGCCCGCCGCGTCGGCCCCGGCAAGGCGCTCCAGGGCAACCTCGACCCGACCGTGCTGTTCGCCGGCACGGAGGCGGTGGAGGCGAAGACCCGCGAGGTGCTGGCCGCTGCCGAGGGCCTCGAGGGCCACGTCTTCAACCTCGGCCACGGCGTCATGCCGACCAC
Organism: Streptomyces sp. NPDC058632; assembly: GCF_042717095.1. Lineage (NCBI taxonomy): Bacteria > Bacillati > Actinomycetota > Actinomycetes > Kitasatosporales > Streptomycetaceae > Streptomyces > Streptomyces sp. NPDC058632. Next base: position 75,806 of record NZ_JBHXQZ010000025.1, read on the forward strand.
CGACCCGGACGCGCTGACCCGCCTCGTCGACCACGTCCACACCGTCACCGCCCGCTGACCACGCGGGCCGCTCACCCCGGGGACCGGGGCCGGGCCCGCCTGCCTCATGCCGCAGCAGGCGACGTTCGCCCTGTGCTGTCTGCGACGATGGCTCCATGGACGAGGAAGTCATTCCCATTCTTCGCGTCGAGGAGGCCGCGGCGGCGGTCGCGTGGTACGAGCGACTGGGCTTCGCCAAGCAGTGGGAACACCGCTTCGAACCGGGACTTCCCGCGTTCGTCGAAGTCGCCCTGGGTGGGGTGCGGCTGTTCTTGTCGGAGCACGAGGGCGACGCCCGCCCCGACACGTCGGTCTACCTCCGCATCCGTGATGTCGAGGCCATCGCTTCCGAGTTCGGTGTGCAGGTGAAGGACGCTCCGTGGGCGCGTGAGATTGAGCTGCGCGACCCCGACGGCAACCGGCTTCGGATCGGCACGCCGGCGGAATGACACTCGCCGGCAGCGCGCGGCAGTGCGCGGCAATGCGCGGCAGTGCGCGGCAGGGAAGCTGTGCTGGTGGCTGAGCGAGTACGCGTCCGCGAGATCGATGACGACGAGGGGCAGCGCCCGCTGCGGACTGTCCGCAGGGGCACCGGCTCGGTGGTGACGTGGCGGCGGGTCCGGATGGTGCTGCTGTCCGCGCAGGGTATGCCCGTGGCGAAGATCGCCGAGGTGACGTTCACCAGCCCGGACCGCGTCCGGGACGTGATCCACAACTTCAACACCGACGGCTTCGACCCGCTCCACCCGAAGTACAAGGGCGGCCGGCCGAGAACCCTCACCCTCCCGGAGCGCCGGGAAATCAAGAAGACCGCGAAGCCGAAGCCCGCCGAGCACGGCCCGGAGTGCTCTGAGTTCGGTGGAGCCGCGTCACTCGGTTTTACGCTACAGGCGCTGCACGTAGTTCGTACTCGACCGGAGTGAGCATTTCCAAGGCCGAGTGCCTGCGTTGGCGGACATCATATGCACCGTCACCTCGGTCGGAGTCGGCGAGGGACCCGTGCCGAGCGGACGGAACCTGCGGCCGCACGTACACGTCGACGCCATCGGGTCCGACCTCATCGGCAAGTTCGAGGTACCCCGGGCGGTCCTGGAGTCGGCGTTCGTGACGCCGGACCACGTGGCGCAGGCGCTGCGGGAGGGGGAATGCCAGCAGTCGGAGGCGGGAGACCTCGGTCCCGACCTCATGACGCTGTGCGCCGAGCCGGAGACGGCGGCCCGTCACCGGGACCGGGTGACCGTCTTCGACCCGACGGGCTTCGCGCTCGAGGACCATGTCGCCCTCGACGTGCTGCTCGAACTCGCCGACGAGGCGGGCATCGGCGACCGGGTCCAGGTGGAGCACCTGCCGGACGACGCGCTGAACCCGTATTCGTTCCAGTGAGAACGGCCTGCGGGGTGGCGGGCCACCCACCGCCCCGCAGGGCTTCCGTCACGTCTCCAGATACCTCAGCACGGCCAGGATCCGGCGGTTGTAGCCCGTCGTGTGCGCGAGTTCGAGCTTGTCGAAGATCGTGTTGAGGTTCTTCTCGACCGTGCTCATGGAGATGTGCAGTTTCTGCGAGATGGCCGCGTTGGTGTGCCCCTGAGCCAGCGTCTCCAGGACGCTGCGCTCGCGGGGGGTCAGCCGGGCCAGCGGGTCGCTGTGCGTCGTACGGATCACCAACTGCCGTACGACCTCCGGGTCGATGGCGGCACCTCCCGCCTGGATCCGCTCCAACGCGTCGAGGAACTCCTCCACCTGGGCCACCCGGTCCTTGAGCAGGTAGCCGACCCGCTCCGCGTTCGAGGTCAGCAGCTGCGCCGCGTAGTTGCGCTCGATGTGCTGGGACAGCACCAGGACCCCGAGCCCGGGCCACCGCTTGCGGATTTCGAGCGCGGCGCGCAGCCCCTCGTCGGTGTGGGTCGGCGGCATCCGGATGTCGACGACGACGATGTCCGGCGGCTGGGCCTCGACCTCCCGCAGGAGGGCGGTGGCGTCACCCACCGCGGCCAGGACCTCGTGTCCCTCCTCGGTGAGCAGCCGGACCAGCCCTTCCCGCAACAGGGTCGAGTCCTCGGCCAGCATTACGCGCACGGCAGCTCCGCGGTGATCGTGGTGGGCCCCCCGAAGGGGCTGTGGACGTGCAGTCGGCCGTCCAGGGCGCCGACCCGGCTCTGCAGACCGGTCAGTCCGCTGCCCGCCGGATTCGCGCCGCCGACGCCGTTGTCCTCGACCCGTACGACGAGGACGGGCCCGTGCTTCCGGACGCTCACGAGGATCTCCGTGGCGGCCGAGTGCTTGGCGGCGTTGGTCACGGACTCCGACACGACGAAGTACGCGGCGGTCTCGCCGGAGGCGGGCAACGGGTGGGTGAGGGCGAAGTCCATCCGGATGGGAATGCTGCACCGCTCGGACACCCCGGCGAGTGCCTCCTGCAGCCCCAGGTTGTCCAGCGCGGTCGGATAGGCCCGCCAGGCCACCTCCCGCAGCTCGGTCAGGACGTCCTGCGACTCCTTGTGGGCCTGCTCCAGCAGGCTCTTCGTCTGTTCGGGTGTACGGCCCCGGCGGGCACGCCCGAGGAGCATGGCCAGCGCCACCAGCCGCTGCTGCACCCCGTCGTGCAGGTCCCGCTCGATGCGCCGGCGTTCGGTGTCCACCGCCTGCAGCACCGCCGCCCGGCTGGTGGCCAGTTCGTCGATGCGCTGCCGCATCAGCTCGCGTTCCGACGGACCGAAGTACTCGCGGGCCAGGCGCCCTTCGAATGCCTCCAGCGACAACAGCCCCTGTACGTCAAGGAAGAGCAGCACCCCGCCGAGCAGTCCCTGGGTGAACAATTCCTGCCAGTCGAGCGTGCCCCGCACGAGGCTCGCGACGAGCAACCCCGCCAGGACGACGCCGAAGGCGAGCAGGCCGACCACGATGCCTGTGACCAGACCGGCATACGTACGGGTGGCGAGGTAGCGCAGGATCCGCTGATCGGGAACGGGGCGGTGGGGGAAGTGCTCCCTGAAGAAGAGCGAGCGGCGCCGGTGTTCGAGTGCCGTCAGCCGCCGGGCCCCGGCGGTCAGGGCGGCGAGGGCGTGTCGCCGGGTGCGCGGCCACAGCAGAAGGGGGCCGAGGAGGGTGCCGACGACCACGAAGTACAGCAGCCCCAATAACGCGGTCAGGCAGCCGAGGAGGATTCCGGCGACCCGCAGTGGCAACGCCGGCGACGGCGTCGGAGGCTCACCTCCCGGTTGCGCGAATCCGAGCGCCGTCGGGAGGGGGTGGGTGGTGATGTCCGCCGAGTCCCCCTGCACGGTCGCCGAGACTAGCCGGGCGGCGCAGCCGGGGCAAGATCGTTCGGTCGGGGGGAGAACGGGGCTGGTCACGACGTACGGCGGTGCTGGGCGGGGCGGCGGGAGCGCAGCCGGACCACGAGGTAGAGGACCAGGGCCGCGACGACCAGGACGAGGACGGCCTTGCTGATGACTCCGACGTAGGCCTCGACGAGGTCCCACTGGTCGCCCAGCCAGTAGCCGGACAGGACGAGCACGTAGTTCCAGATCAGGCTGCCCAGAGTGGTGAGTAGCAGGAAGGTCGGCATGGGCATGCGTTCCAGGCCGGCCGGCACGGAGATGAGACTGCGGAAGATCGGCACCATGCGGCCGAAGAAAACGGCCTTGGTGCCGTGCTTGGCGAACCACTTCTCCGTTCGCTCCAGGTCGGACGATTTGACCAGCGGCAACCTGGCCCAGATCGCGTACATGCGTTCCCGGCCGAACACCATGCCGATCCAGTAGAGGACGGCGGCGCCGACCACCGAGCCGAGCGTGGTCCAGAACAGGGCCGAGAAAAGGCTGATGACGCCCTGCCCGGCCGCGAAGCCGGTCAACGGCAGAATCACTTCGCTGGGCAGCGGCGGGAAGAGATTCTCCAAAGCGATGGCGAGGCCCGCGCCGGGACCGCCCATGGCGTCCACGAGGTCGGCTGCCCACCCCGCGACACCGTCGGCGGGTTCCTGGGGCAGAGCCAGGGTCATGAGGTCCATTCGAAGTCTCCAGGCTGCGGGGCGGTCGCCGCGAGCAGATGCCGCGATTCACCGACCACGCTAGAAACCGCAGATCAGCGCCGGTATGAGGATTGCCGCCGAACTTGTGCGGTTCTCCGCACCCCGCACCCTGCGGTTTTCCGCAGGGTGCGGGCCCGATGGCCGAACGTCCGGGACCGTCCCGATGTCCGCCCGACCCGCCTGATGCGGCGGTTGAGAGGATGTCTCACGTGGCGAGTTTTGTGAGCTTCTTGTAGTAGGTCAGGGCTGCGGCGAGGCCGAGGAAGGCCAGGAAGTGGGAGCCCTTGCGTTCGTATCGGACGGTGAGTCGGCGGTAGCCGAAGAGCCAGGAGATTGACCGCTCGATCTTCCAGCGGTGGCGGCCGAGGCGTTCACCGGACTCGATGCCGGGCCGGGCGATCCGCGCGACGAGGTTCCGGCCGCGGAGCCAGCGAAGGTGCTCGGCGGAGTAGTACGCCTTGTCCGCGCGGACCTCCACCGGCTTCCTCCGGCGTGGTCCGCGCCGGGAGCGGACGGCCGGAACGCCAAGGAGCAACGGCTTGAACGCCTGGCTGTCGTGCAGGTTCGCACCGGACACCGCGACGACCGGCGGCAAGCCCTGGGCTTCGGAGAGCACGTGCAGTTTGCTGCCCTTCTTGCCGCGATCGACCGGATTCGGCCCGGTCAGTGAGCCCTCCTTTTCGCCCGCACCGACGCGGCATCGACGATCACGGACGTCCAGTCCAACTCGCCCCGGGCGCCAAGCTCGTCCAGCACCGCCCGGTGCAGCCTGCGCCACAGCCCGGCCTCGGTCCACGCGGTGAACCGACGGTGCGCGGTGGCCGGCGATACACCGAACGACTTCGGCAGGTACCGCCATGCGCAACCGCTCGTCAGCACGTACACCACGGCGGTGAACACCGCTCGCTCGTCCACCGGGGCCGTGCCCCCGCCCTGCGGACGGGATGTGAACCTCGGCAACAGCGCAGCGGTCAACTCCCACAGCTCGTCCGGAACCAGCCGACGCGACAGATCAACCCTCACGGTGCAGCATCATGCCGTACCACCGAAGCACCACGTGAGACACCCTCTAAGCTTGTTCTTTTTCTTCCGGCCTCGAACGGCGTCTCGTACTGAGTCGCTCACCTGAGGATTCGCCGGACGTAGGGGCGGCCTTCGTCTGATCATGTGCTCCGACCAAGGTGCACTGACCAAGACGAAGGCCGTGAGGGTGAGTCTGCTGCCTGATGCTGTCCGGCGGGAAGCGTTTGCGGAGGCGTCACGCTTCCGGGGTGAGTTCTACGAGTGTCTGACCGCTCGGCGCGATGAACTGTTCGAGCTGTCCGACGCGGTGCTGTGTGCGGACGGTGCGGTGAAGTCCCCGGTCGACCTGACGCTGTTGCCCGAGCATCGTCGTGGGCACGGAGCGATGTACGGCGGCCTGAACCACGGCCGGATCGACGTCGATCGGCTGCGGACAGTGCTGGCGGGGCTGCCACTGCCGCGTTTCGACGGCGGGCGCCTGGTTCTGGCGGTCGATGTGTCGCCCTGGCTTCGCTCGGACGCGCCGTGCTCGGCGGAACGCCTTTTCTGCCACGTCTACGGCCGGGCGAAGACGGCCTCGCAGTTCATCCCGGGCTGGCCCTACTCCTTCGTCACCGTTCTGGAGCCGGGCGCCACGTCCTGGACCGCGATCCTGGACGCGGTCCGGCTCGGCCCGGTCGACGATGCCACCGCGGTCACCGCCGCCCAGCTCCGAGGAGTCGTTGAACAGCTCATCACCGCAGGCCAGTGGCAGACCGGAGACCCGGACATCGTGATCGTGAGCGACGCCGACTACGACGTCACCCGCCTGGCCTGGGTCCTGCGCGATCTGCCGGTCGAGTTGGTCGGCCGGGTCCGTTCCGACCGTGTCATGCGTCTGCCGAAGCCACCGAGAGAGCCAGGTGCCAGTGGCCGGCCGCCCAAGCACGGGCCGGAGTTCCGCTTCAGCAAGCCGGAGACCTGGCCCGAGCCCGCGATCACTACCGTCACCGACACCACCAACTACGGAAAGACCGAGACCCAGGCATGGGATCGGGTCCACCCACGGCTCACCCACCGTTCCTCATGGCTTGACCACGACGGCGAACTCCCCCTGGTGGAAGGCACGTTGATCCGGTTGAAGGTCGAGCATTTATCGAAGGACCGGGACGCCCCGCCGGTGTGGTTATGGTCCTCCAAAACCGGGGCCACCCCGGACGACGTGGACCGCTTCTGGCAGGCATTTCTCCGCCGCTTCGACCTGGAGCACACCTTCCGCTTCGCGAAGCAGACCCTCGGATGGACCACCCCGAAACTCCGCACTCCCGAGGCAGCGGACCGCTGGACCTGGATCCTGATCGTCGCTCACACCCAGCTCCGGCTCGCCCGGCCCCTCGCCGAAGACCTCCGTCGGCCGTGGCAGAAACCGACCGCCTCCGACCGGCTCACCCCGGCCCGGGTCCGCCGGGGGTTCAGGAACATCCGCGCTCACCTCGCCTGCCCGGCCCGTGTTCCTAAACCCCGAGGCACCGGACCCGGACGGCCGCCCGGCACCAAGAACAAGCACCGAGCGCCCCGCTACGACGTCGGCAAGACCGTCAAACGCCCCGAGACCCTCAAAGCCATCGGCAAGCCCGGAAGATCTTGGTAGATAAAGAACAAGAGGGCCTGCCGAAGAACAACATGTGGGCGAGTGACACGCTGACCTGCGAGATCAATCCTCAAAACCCACAGGTTAATTTCCGGCAGGCCCTTAGCCTCGCGCTTTCACGAGGCGGGGTGTCCGAGGCTTGATCAAATAAGCGGAGAGTGCTCCTGACCTGCAACGATGGGACTTGTCTAGGGTCCTGTTGGTTGCACGGAAAGAAGCACTCTCCAGGTGAAGAAGCGTATCGGGTCCTACCCGCGTGTCCGCATCGAGGGCGGCGGCCGGACGGTGGTCTCGCAGGCCGGCGGCGTGCTGCTGGTCGAGACCGTGCGCAAGGCCGGCCTGGACACCGCGATATCAGCGGCGCTGGTGCCGTGGCGGAAGGCCCGGGCGGTGCACGATCCGGGCAAGGTCCTGCTGGACGTGGCACTGGCGGTCGCGCTGGGCGGGGACTGCCTGGCCGACGTGGGGATGCTGCGGGCCGAGCCGGCCGTGTTCGGGCCAGTGGCCTCCGACCCGACGGTCTCCCGCCTCATCGACACCCTCGCCGCCTCCGGGGAGAAGGCCCTGCGGGCCATCCGTTCCGCGCGGGCCGAAGTCCGCGAGCGAGTCTGGCGGTTGGCCGGTGACAGGGCGGCTGATGCGGGCGGGACGGTGACCGTCGATCTGGACGGGGTGCTGGTGATCGCGCACTCGGACAAG